>NZ_JBDGDD010000015.1:0-76690 GCF_040909065.1 Ruminococcus sp. RTP21359st1_H3_RTP21359_211015 | reverse complement strand
CTTTATTTTATCAGATTTTTGCCTATCTCTCTTTTCTTTTTTCTTAATTTTGTCCAATATCTATTGTAGCACTACACATAGGAATATTATTCTTTTCCAAATCAGTTGACAATCTTTTGTTAATATGATATAATTATTTTCTTAATTTTTTGTCGATTTATCAGTTAATCTGAGGTGTATTAATAAATGGATAATCTTTCTAATATAAGTGTGATAAAAGATGTTCTCGCAAGACACAATTTCACTTTCTCCAAGGCTCTCGGTCAGAATTTCTTAGTGAATCCCTCCGTTTGCCCCAAGATAGCCGAAATGGGCAATGCAAAAAAAGGCTTCGGCATAATCGAGATAGGCACAGGCATAGGCGTTCTCACAAACGAGCTTGCCAAGCGTGCTGACAAGGTGGTAGCCATAGAAATTGACGACAGGCTTATGCCGGTCCTTGCAGAAACTCTTGCAGAATATGACAATGTGAAGATAATAAATGCCGATGTCATGGAAACTGACCTCCATAAGCTTATCGCCGAGGAATTTCAGGGCATGGACGTTGCCGTTTGTGCAAATCTGCCTTACTATATAACCTCGCCAATATTAATGATGCTCCTTGAAGAACGTCTGCCCATAAAGTCTGTTACTGTCATGGTGCAGAAAGAAGCAGGCACACGTCTTTGTGCCCCTATGGGTACAAGAGATATGGGAGCAGTCACAGTGGCAATAAATTATTTTTCTGTACCGAAACTGCTTTTCAATGTATCACGAGGAAGCTTCATGCCCTCGCCTAATGTTGACAGTTGCGTGGTGAGGTTTGATATCCGTGATAAGACCCCCGAGGGCGTGACGGACGAAAAGTTCTTTTTTAAAGTCGCTAGGGGAGCATTTTCACAGCGAAGAAAGACCCTCTCAAATTCCGTATCATCATCAATGGGCATAGATAAATCTATAGTAAATCAGGCGATAGAGCAAAGCGACCTGCCTGCCTCCGTCCGTCCTGAAGCTCTTTCCATGGAACAATTCATAACCTTTTCCGAAGCCCTTAGAAAGCTTATCTAATTGTACATATTTTTGTACAATTAGACTTCATTACTTGTAGGGGAGCGGCTCAGTTTCTGCAAGCAGAAATGCGATGTCCCATTTTGTTCGCCCGTTGCTCGGCAACTATCCCGATTTTCTACAGCAGATTTTCATGACGTTGGAAGTTACGAGATCTGTCCGTAAATTTGGTCAGTATTTAAATTTCAAGCCCATATTGCGACACCTTTCGCTTGATAGTCCTGCTAAAATGTAATTATTACATTTTGGAAACATAGGACGTGATAAGCAATGGAAAAAATACGGCATACGGCAAAATTTCATACTTCAGGCAAAACGAATGTACTTATGGATGTTTTATCGGCGGCAGCAGCGTTTGCGGCAAGTTTCGGAAAGATCTTAGGCTTCCCCTCGTCAATGAACGTGGCGGTGGCAGTGCTTTCGGGAACTAATGTGATACCTGCTTTTTTAGGCTCTGCACTTGCATATTTTGTAAGCGGAACATTCTCAGAGGGTATCGTTCAGCTTTGTGCGATACTTGTTATAGGGGCGGTAAGGCTTGTGATGCCCTCTGCTGACCATAAGGACGACCCCGTTTTTGTGTCGCTCCTCACAACAGGAGCAATGCTTCTTTTCAGCTGTGTAATGTCGGTTGCAATGCCGTCGGATACATATACGGCTTCACTGCGAATGATAAGCTCGCTCATGTGTGGCTGTGTTGTTTTTATTGCACTGACCGTAAAACGTCAAAGAAACCGAAGCGGTGTTTTTGACCTCACAGGAATAAACGGAGTTTTCACAGCTATACTTTATATTATGTTTATCTCGACCATCACTGCCGCACCGCTCCATGTGGTGAACCTGGGCAGGATAGCAGGCACTTTGTTTATGCTTATGGCAGTGCGAAAGTATAGAAATATAGGCGGTGCAGTTGTTGGTGCATTGACCACCTGCGGTGTACTCCTTTGTACTCCGTCACTTGCGAGAAATACACTTTTGCTTGCCACGTCAGGACTTATCTGCGGAGCTTTTCTGCAATTCGGCTCTCTTGTGATAGTGCTTGTTTTTCTTGCAGTTTCACTTGTGAGCCTTGTGGCAATGGGCGTGAACGGTGATACATTTTCAATGTTTGCTGATTTGCTTATAGGCTCTGTGCTTTTTATCGCCCTGCCTGTTCCTGTGATAAAAAGGGTGGCAAAAAAAGTGGTGGGAGTGAAAAATTCCGTTGACCTTGTAGGGCAGACTACTTCTTCAAAACTCAATATGGCTTCGAGAACTCTGGGCGGTATCAGAGGTCAGCTTACAATGGTCACTGCGGCGATAGATAAACGCTCAAAGGAAGCTACACTGTCAAAGCGTGTACGATCTGTTGTTTGTACCGATTGCGATATGTACTCAGTGTGCAGTAAGCGTTGTGTACAGCTTGATGACAGCTTTTCAAAGCTTGAAAGCATAGTTTGTACATATAATAACCTTAGCCTTGACGACGTTGAAAAGCATTTGGGCGGCTGTGTTAGAAAGTCGCTTCTTTGCAAAAGCTTCAATGAATTGTATGCCGACTTTGTGGCAGAACGTGCCGACAGCATGAGAGTTCGTGAAATGCGTGAGTTTTTAAGCGAACAGCTTTCCTCCATGGAGGATATCTTATCCGACCTTTCTTTCAGGGCAGGTCAGGTGAGGAGCGTTGATCCTCAGCTTTCAGCAAGAGTAAGGGAGCATTTCTCAAACCTTGGCTATCCAAATGTGAAAGCCTGCGTTTACATAGACGAAAACCTTTGTCAGCGTGTGGACGTTTTTATAACTGCGCAGTTCAGGGGTGATCTTGTAAGGCTCACAGCAACGCTTTCAGAAATGATAGATTATGACCTTGATATGCCTGTGATAGTCAAGGTGGATAATATAACCAGAATGTCCTTTGCGGAAATACCGAAATTCACAGTTGATATAAAAAGCTTTTCGGCTTCGTCAAGCGGAGAATATTCGGGGGACAGCTTTGAAGTCTTCGATTCAAGCGTCAACGAAAAGTATATCGTCCTTTCAGACGGCATGGGAACAGGAAAAAGAGCAAGACTGGATTCATTGTTTTCTGTAAGTCTTGTTACAAGGCTCATACGATCGGGAATGTCTATGCAGACAGCCCATAGGCTTATAAATTCCATGCTCAGAGTTAAGGGCTGGGAGGAATCTTTTGCGACCCTTGATATAATGCGGCTGGAGCTTAATGGCGGAACGGTGCAGTTTCTGAAATCGGGTGCGGCGCAAAGCTTTCTTTTCCGTGACGGCGGTCTTAAAGCTATCGGCGGACAGGCTTTTCCTGCTGGGATACTTGCGGAGTGTACTCCTGATGTGAGCGAGCTTAAGCTCTTTGACGGTGACGTTCTGCTTATGACCTCAGACGGTGTCGAGGACGCTACAGCACGAGAGATACTTCGCTGTAACGGAATGAACGCTCAGGAGATAGTCACGGCGCTTGGCGCAAAGGCGCTTGCTCAGCGAACAGGAGGCAGGCGTGACGATATAACTATTATTGCCGCAAAAATTTTCCTTCGTGACGAGAATGAAGAATGAATGTAAATGACTTTGCCGACTTTTGCCTGCAATTTTTTACTTTTGTATACTTTGACTTTACTTTTTCTATGTTATTATATAAAATCTATTGTGCAAAATATATAAAACTATCTGTTGAAATATGTGCGAATACGAGAATAACTACTAAAACTATTGCAAATTTGTTCAAAAAAGATTAAAATGTAAGTATGAAACACCGAAATTATTCAGCGGTTTTCACAAAAAGACAAAGGAGGCTGAATTGTGATAGATATTATTCCAAAGGATTATGAACTGCCGCTCTATCTTTTCCACAATGGCACAAACTGCGAAACATATAAGTTTCTTGGCTGCCATAAGGGAGAGAAAGACGGCATAGAAGGATACTATTTCAGAGTCTGGGCAGCACACGCTGAGGGCATTTCTGTTGTGGGAGATTTCAATGACTGGGACGAAAATGCCACTCCAATGGAGAAGATAGACGACTCAGAGGTGTGGGAGGCTTTTGTTACAGGGCTTAAGACTTATGATACATATAAATACTGTATCCACGGCTGTGACGGCAAGACCCATTATAAGGCTGATCCGTACGGCACACACATGGAGGTCGCTCCGAACACTGGCTCAAAGGTTTTCGATATAGGCGATTATCTTTGGAGCGATAAAAAGTGGATGACCGAGAAGAAGTCTAAGGATATCTACAATTGTCCTATGAATATCTATGAGGTACATCTCAATTCATGGAAGGCTTGTCCTGACGGAAAATATTTCTCATATGTTAGATTTGCAGATACTATAATCCCTTATATAAAGGAAATGGGCTATACTCATATCGAGCTTATGCCGTTGGCGGAATATCCTTTTGACGGCTCTTGGGGCTATCAGGGTATCGGCTATTTTGCGCCGACTTCACGTTTCGGCACGCCTTATGACTTCATGAAAATGATAGACCTTTTCCATTTGGCGGGAATAGGCGTTATCCTTGATTGGGTGCCTGCGCATTTTCCTAGAGATGAGGCAGGACTGTTCGAGTTTGACGGAGGTCCGTCATATGAATACTCTGACCCGAAAAAGGCAGATCACCTCACTTGGGGAACGAGAGTTTTCGATTATTCAAAGGGCGAGGTAAAGTCATTCCTTATCTCAAACGCTCTTTACTGGATAGAAAAATATCACGTTGACGGTCTGAGAGTTGACGCTGTTGCGTCTATGCTTTATCTTGACTATGACAGACGTGACGGAGAGTGGACACCTAACAAGTTCGGCGGAAAGGAAAATCTTGAAGCTGTTCAGTTCTTCAAGGATCTCAATACCGCTGTGTTCGGAAGAAACCCTAATACCCTTATGATAGCCGAAGAGTCAACCTCATGGCCTATGGTAACAAAGCCTGCGAGCGACGGCGGTCTTGGCTTCAACTTCAAGTGGAACATGGGCTGGATGAACGATATGCTCAAATATATGGCTCTTGACCCTATTGACAGAGCTTTTCATCATGATATGCTCACGTTCTCATTCTTCTATGCTTTCTCTGAAAACTTTATTTTGCCTATCTCTCATGACGAGGTGGTGCATGGTAAGGCTTCATTGGTAAATAAAATGTATGGTGGAGATATCGACAATAAGTTCAAGCAGTGCAAGCTGTTCATGGCTTATATGATGGCTCACCCAGGTAAGAAGCTTCTGTTCATGGGTGCTGATTTTGCTCAGTTCAGAGAGTGGGATTACGAGAATGGTCTGGAATGGTTTATGGTGGACGAATATGAGAACCACCGCAATTATCTGAACTACTCCAAGAACCTCAATCATTTCTATCTTGACCACCCTCAGTTCTGGGAGAGAGATTTCTCTTGGGAGGGCTTTAGCTGGATATCAAATGACGATTTCAAGCAGAGTATCATCATCTTCAGACGTTTTGACAAAAACGGCGGAGAGGTCATCGTGGTTTGCAACTTCGTTCCTGTGGAAAGAAAGTCATACTGCTTTGGCGTTCCTTACTGGGGCAGCTATACAGAGGTGTTCAACTCGTCTTCTGTTGACGGATCCCCTTGCACGAACGGTACTGTCAAGGCGGTAGATGTTAAGATGCACGGCTTTGACCAGTCAGTCTGCATCGACATTCCTGCGTTCTCTTGTATGTATTTCACGGTGAAGAAAGAGGAAAGACCTGTGCCTGAGAAAAAGGCAGAGAATAAGAAAAAGACAAAGACGGCGGCTAAGAAAACTGCTGTCAAGAAAGCCGCTAAGGCGAAAACAACTAAGAAGTCCACAGCTAAAAAGGCTGAGTAATATAGACTTAATAAAAATTGGTGGGTGAATTAATTATGTTCAACAAAAAAGAATGTGTTGCAATGCTGCTGGCAGGCGGTCAGGGAAGCAGATTGTATGCCCTGACACAGAGCGTTGCAAAACCGGCAGTACCTTTCGGTGCTAAGTATCGTATCATTGATTTTCCTCTCTCGAACTGTATCAATTCAGGTATCGACACAGTGGGCGTGCTGACACAGTATCAGCCATTGGTACTCAATGAGTACATTGGAAACGGTCAGCCTTGGGATCTTGACAGAATACATGGAGGCGTTCATGTGCTTCCTCCTTATCAGACAGCTTCAGGCGCTGACTGGTATTCAGGTACTGCAAACGCTATTTATCAGAATATCGCTTTTGTAGACAGATATGACCCTGAGTATGTTGTTGTTCTTTCAGGCGACCATATCTACAAAATGGATTACAACAAGATGCTTGAATATCACAAGGCTAAGAACGCTGACGCTACTATCGCCGTTCTGGACGTTCCAAAGGAAGAGGCTTCACGTTTCGGCATCATGATAACAGACGAGGACGACAATATCATCGACTTCGAGGAGAAGCCAAAGAACCCTCGTTCAACTCTTGCTTCAATGGGTATCTACATATTCACTTGGAAGAAGCTGAAAGCTTATCTTATCGCTAATGAGAACGACAAGGAAGCTTCAAAGGACTTCGGCAAGAACATTATCCCTGACATGAGAGAAGCAGGCGAGAAGCTTGTGGCTTATCGTTTTGACGGCTATTGGAAGGACGTTGGAACTATCGACTCTCTTTGGGAAGCAAATATGGACCTTATCAATCCTAACATTCCTATCGATCTTTATGACACAAGCTGGAAGATATACTCAAGAAACCCTGTTATGCCACCTCAGAGCATAGGCAAGAACGCTCAGGTACAGAACTCTATGGTAACAGAGGGCTGCGTTATCGACGGTTCAGTCGAGTTCTCAATGATCTCTGACGGCGTTACTGTTGAGGAAGGCGCTGAGATACTGGATTCTATCCTTATGCCTGGCGCAGTTGTCAAGAAGGGTGCAAAGGTCGAGTATGCTATCGTTGGCGAGAACACCGTTATCGGTGAGAACGCTCAGATCGGTGCAAGACCTGAAACTATCGAGGACAAGGACTCATGGGGCGTTGCTGTAGTGGGCAATAATCTGACCGTTTCTGACGGCAGTGTTGTTGCACCAAAGGCAATAATTTACGAGAATATCTAAGAAAGGACCGAGTAAACATGGATGTAAATATGGGTAACGTACTGGGTCTTGTTTTCGCTAATATGCACGACACGACTCTTGGCGACATGACAAAGAACAGAACTATGGGTTCTGTAATGTTCGGCGGAAGATACCGCCTTATCGACTTCCCACTGTCTAACATGGTAAACAGCGGCATAAGCGAGGTCGGTGTTATAACAAAATCTAACTATCAGTCACTTCTGGATCACCTCGGCTCTGCAAGAGAGTGGGATCTGGCAAGAAAAAAGGGCGGACTTTACATTCTGCCTCCATTCGGCAACGTTGAAAGCACTCTTTACAGAGGCAGGATCGAGGCTCTTTATGGTGCAATGAGCTTTATCAAGCACTCAAGAGCTAAATATGTTATCCTTTCAGACTGTGACGTTGTAACTAATATTGATTACAAGCCTATCGTTGCGGCTCATATAGAGAGCGGTGCTGATATTACTGCTGTTGCACATACTGGCGTTTACAGCTCTGATGATATAAAGACTTCGACAGTATTCAACGTTGACGCTGACAAGAACGTAACTTCTGTTCTTATCAATCCTGACATCAGCGGCACTTGCACAACGAGCCTTAATGTGTTCGTTATGTCAATGGATTTCCTTATTGAAACTGTTAATGACGCAATGGCTAGAGGAAATGTAAGCTTTGAGAGAAATATTCTTCAGGAGAAGTGCAGAGAGCTTAAGATAAAGATCTACGAGTACGATAACTATTTCAGCAAGCTCAACAGCCCTGAAAGCTACTTTAAGTCAAACATGGCTCTGCTTGAACCTGAGAATGCACGCAAGCTGTTCGTTCCAAAGCGTTCTATATACACAAAGGTAAGCGACAACGCTCCTGTTAAGTACGATTTGGACAGCAAGGTATCAAATTCTCTTATTGCTGACGGCTGTATCATAGAGGGCGAGGTAGAGAACTCTGTACTGTTCAGAGGCGTTAAGGTAGGCAAGGGTGCAAAGGTCAAGAACTGTATCCTTATGCAGGGCACTGTTGTTGGTGACAATGCTGAGCTTAACTATCTTATCACAGACAAGAACGTTTCTATCTGTGAAAACCATATCCTTACAAGCTCGCCACAGTATCCTATGTATGTAGGAAAGGGAGCTTCTGTATAAAAAGGTCGCAATGACTTAGGAAAGAGGGTTCGGATATGAACATACTTTATACTGCAAGTGAGGCTTTGCCTTTTATTGCTTCAGGTGGATTGGCTGATGTTGCAGGCTCACTGCCTGCGGCTATCAATGCCGAGGGTCACGATTGCAGAGTCGTGATACCTTATTACAGCTCTATCAGGCAGGAGCTTAAGGACAAGCTGACATATGTTACGAATTTCACTGTGCCGGTGGCATGGAGAAATCAATACTGCGGCGTTTTTACAGGCGTTGTGAACGGAGTGACTTATTATCTTTTGGATAATGAGTATTACTTCCAGAGAAACGGTCTGTATGGCTTTTATGATGATGCTGAGAGATTTATATTCTTCTCAAGGGCAGTTCTCGAACTGCTGAGATACATCGACTTTAAGCCAAATGTTATAAACGCCAATGACTGGCAGACGGCACTTGTTCCTGTTTATTATGATATTTTCTACCGCTATCAGCAGGGTTATGAGGATATCAAGACGGTATTTACCATACACAATATTCAGTATCAGGGACAATATGGCTTAGAACTTATCAACGATATTATGGGCATTCCGCTTTATCATACGGATCTGCTTTCATATGACGGTGATGTGAACTTTATGAAGGCTGCTATTGAAACGGCTGACAAGGTGACGACAGTTTCGCCAAGCTATGCTTGGGAGATACTTGATCCATGGTATTCACATGGTCTTGACAGAGAGCTTGTGAACAAGCAATACAAGCTTTGCGGAATACTCAACGGAATAGATCAGAAGATCTATGATCCTGCAACTGATCCTGTTATTGCTAAGAATTATAGTTTGAATGACAAGACGGGCAAGGCTGTTTGCAAGCATGCTTTGCTCAGCGAGCTTGGCATGGCACATGGAAAAGAGCCTGTTATCGGTATCGTAACGAGATTTGTTTCACACAAGGGTCTTGACCTTATCAAGTATGTGTTTGAGGACATCATCAGGCTTGGCTGCAAGTTTGCTATTCTTGGTTCGGGCGAGAAGATATACGAGGACTTTTTCAGCGAAATGCATTATCGTTATCCTGACAGAGTGGGTCTGACCATTGGTTTTGTGCCTGAGCTGTCCAAGAAGATATACGCTGGTGCGGATATGTTCCTTATGCCGTCGCAGAGTGAGCCTTGCGGTTTGGCTCAGATGATAGCTCTGAGATATGGTACTATACCTATCGTAAGAGAGACAGGCGGTTTGAGAGACAGTATCCATGATGCAGGCGACAAGAATGGAAACGGCTTTACTTTCAAGTCTTACAACGCACATGATATGCTTGACGCTGTTGTTAGAGCCAGGGCATACTATGATGACAAGATGAAGTGGGGCAGGCTTGTGAACACTGCGCTCAAGCAGAATTTCAGTTGGACAAAGTCCGCCAAGGATTACATTGCACTTTACAACGACATTCACTAAACACCAATATCCGTTTATTTTGCCTGATAAACGGGAAAGACCGTCCCTTATCTTAGGGGCGGTCTTTTTGTATTTATATAATTGTACGATTAATTGTACATTTATTTAGGGCTTTGTCAACAAACTGAAAGCGGACAGGTGTGTGCCTGTCCGCTTTGGTTTAATGCTGTTTTGTTCGCATTGCTTTCGCTTTTTCTTTCATTTTCTGACCCAAATAAGAGCCTATTTCCAACATTGCGGTGTATTTGTCGATACACACGATAACGTAAGATTCAGCGTATTTAGGGAATTTCAGGGTCAGCGGCCACATATGCTTGACTATCATATCCTCCTCACGCTTGCCTATCTCAAAATGCTGTTTCGCATTGTTGAGTGCGACCTTTGGGTGGGTCATTCCGTGAGGCATTTCGCCTTTTTTCTTCTCACGATCCCGCCAATCATAAAGAAACAGATCGTGAAGCAGACCTGCTCTTGCTGCGGATCTTGAATTTAGTCCCAATTTTCTGCAAACGAGATAGTTATAGTAGGATACATTGATGCAATGCTGATAGCAAGTCGTACTATAGTGATGACGAAAATTTTTCATTTCGTTTACAACATCGCTGTCAAGCAGGTCCTTTACAAACTCAAAATACTCCTTTGCTTCCTCGGAATTTTCAATGGAATATCTTGAACCGAAAGCCTTTGACATTTGCATGACCTCTTTTCGATAACTTATATGCAGGCGGCAATTTTGCTGCCCTTTTTACGGTTGGTGACTAATGTTTACCCCATAAGTTACCCCATTCAAGTTTGTTTTACCAAACTTACATTAACATTATAAACTTTTTTGTTCAAAATGTCAATAGGGAATGTATAACAATTTTATTACAAAAATATCGGGCTGTCTGCGTTAGCATGGCAGTCCGATAAAAAATTGGATGTCAGTAGTATTTTTCGTCATAAAATTTGGGGATAAAATCTTTGGCGGCGGAGGTGCGGCTTTGGACAAAACCCTCAAAACTGTATTTATTCACGGCGTCAATGACGGTGTTATACTCGAAAGTTGATGTCTTACGGCAAAGCTCTTTGTAGTCAAAGGCTTTATAAACGGGGGTGAACTGGCTCATAAGACTTATCATTATCTCGTCTTTGGCAAAGTTTTTGCCCAGCCACTCCATAAGCTTTATGGAGTCTTTACGGTGGGTAGGGAGGACAAGGTGGCGGACTATTGTGCCGCTCTGCATTATGCCCTTTTCGTCAAAGGTTGGCTTGCCTGAAAGCTCCGCCATTTTATGTATTGAAGCAGCGGCGTTTTCAAAATAGTCTGCGGCTTTGGAATATTTATCCGAAAGTGTAGGATCAAAATATTTAAGGTCGGGTAGAAATATCTGCACATAGCCACGAAGAAGCTCCAGCGTTTGGGGCTTTTCATAACCGCCGCTGTTATAGACCACAGGGATAGTGAGCTTATCTTTACAGAGGTCGAGTGCTTTGATTATTTGCGGAACGAAATGGGTGGGATTGACGAGGTTTATGTTGTTTGCGCCCATTGATTGAAGCCGCAGAAAAGTGTCGGCAAGTTCTTGTTCGGTAAGCTCAAAGCCTTTGCTCTGAGCGGATATCTCGTAGTTTTGGCAGAAACAGCATTTCAGGCAGCAGCCTGAGAAAAATACTGTTCCTGAGCCTTCTGTGCCGCTGATACAAGGTTCTTCCCACATATGAAGCTCGGCTCGGGCTATCCTTACTTTGGCAGTTTCACCGCAGAAGCCTTTATGCTCGTATCTGTTCACTTTGCACTCTCTTGGGCAGAGGGTACAGCTTTTAAGGATATCGTTCATGCCGCTGTGTCAACTCCGCCTATTTTGGTGTAGGAGTCAGAGGATAGGTCGCCTGATGAGTCTGTGTTTTCGTCAAGGGGGATATTGAACTGGAATGAATCTGTTATAAAATCGTCGTTCTGGAAGCAGGCTGTGAACGTGGTGCGCTTTGAATCGGCTGGGACAAGAAACTTGATCGTATAGGTCTTATCGTCTTCGTAGTCGCTTTCACCGGGGAAGAAGTTGTTTGAGAAAAACGAATTATCGTTTTCGTCATAGGCGGTGTTGTAGGCAAAGGTAAATTTTACCTGTCTGTTGCTATCGCTGATATTAACATCAAGGTCGAGGGCTATTTCCCATACTGTGTCACCGCTTATAATACCGCCTGAAAGGGAGTTTCTTTCCTCATCGGTCAGGTCGCTTACTTTGCGTTCGGTGAGGGTATAGCCTTGATACTGAACGCTGTAGGTACCGTCCTCAGCGTCTTGCGCTACATAGAGGTTGGAATGGTCGGTGTAGTCATCTTCGGCTTCACTATAGGTATTGTCATAATCGTAGTCATAGTTATAGTCGTCATATTTGCTTGAAATTATTTTTGATGAAACAAAGCCTATGATAGTTGGGAGGATAGCCATAAGGATTATTATGACCACAACGGCGGTGGCACAGCCTTTGCCGCCATTCTTTTTGTTAGAGTGGTTTATGTTCGTGGCGTTGAAGCTATAGGAGCTGTTGTTTGGGCGGTTATAGCTTGTACGCTGTTGGCTGTAGTTATTGAGGGCGGCAAGCTTTTCGGCTCTTGAATTTGAATAGCTTGGGGGAGGGGTCGGGTTTTTAGGTGGGGTATAGGTGCTTTGGAAATTCTCGTCCCTTGCTTCCTCTTTACGTTCCTCGGAAACGAAATCGTTCTTTTCTTCCTTGAAGGTGTCATTTTCAGACTGTCCGAACCAGCCGTCCTGCTCGTTATCGGCACGGAGATCATGAGAGTGCAGGTCATCTGAAAGGCTGTTACAGCTTATATCCTCGTCACGGGCTGTGAAGCACTCAGGACAAATTATCTCATCATCGCTTTTAAAGTGGTATCCGCAAATTCTGCATTTATTTCTGCTCAATTATTTCACCTCATTAATATACAAATTCCCAGCCCTGTTTTACAGGCTGACAAACGCACTTATAGCTCCAGCCTGACAGCTTTTCTGCGGCTGTTTGTGCGGAAGCGATATCGGGGAAAACTCCAAAAACGGCTGAGCCGCTTCCTGTCATAAGGGCGGAGAGAGCTCCGCTGTTTTTAAGCTCCTGCACTGCATGAGCTATCTCCTCACGGTCGGCGGCATATTCCAGCACATTGAAAAGGTTTGAGCATATGCCGAAAAGCTTTCCTCCGCCGATATATCTCAGCAGGACGTCCATATTACAGCGTTTTGGGTTTGAAATGCTGTCATACTTTTTGAAAGCTTCGGGGGTGGAGATACCCACGTCGGGTTTTATTATGACGAAAGCGCAGTCGGGTGAGGGCAGGTTGCTCATTATTTCGCCAACGCCCTGACAGAGCCTTGTGCCGCCTGTAATACAGAAAGGCACGTCTGCACCCAGAGCCACGCCTATGGAGCATAGCTGTTCATCGGTGAGCCTTGTATCAAACATGAAGTCCAAGGCTCTAAGGGTAGCGGCGGCGTCTGCACTTCCTCCGCCCATGCCGGCTTGTGAGGGGAGGTTTTTCTCCACATTCACTGTTATTTTACAGCCGAAGTCAATATGGGTGAAGTCGGCAAAGGCATGGTAGGCTTTTGTGATGATATTATCCTCGCCTTTTGGAAAGCTGTCAAGTTTGCAGGTAAGCTCTATGCCCTCGCCCTCAGAAAGTGTGAAGTCCAAGAGGTCGAAGCAGGACACTGACTGCATGACAGTATTTAGCATATGGTAGCCGTCATCACGTTTACCAACGATATCCAATGCAAGATTTATTTTTCCGTAGGCTTTTATTTTTAAATTACTGCACGTTACCATTTTTGATATCCTCTAAAAATTCTCCGATACGTTTGATAGCCTCTCTCAGGTGGTTAAGGGAATAGGCGTAGGAGACACGCACATAGCCCTCTCCGCACTCGCCGAAAGCATCTCCCGGCACGACGGCTACCTTTTTGGTGTACACAAGTTTTTCGCAGAAGTCGGTGCTTGTCATACCTGTGCTTTTGATACAAGGGAAAACATAGAATGCGCCTTGTGGTGCAAAGCATTTAAGACCAAGCTTATTGAAAGAATCCACCACAAAGCGACGGCGGATATTATACTCGTTACGCATGGCATCTATATCCTTCTGACAACTGTGCATGGCAACGATAGCGGCATACTGGCTGACAGTAGGGGAGGACATGATAGCATACTGATGAAGCTTGAGCATTTGGGACACTATCTCTTTTGGTCCGCCAAGGAAGCCAAGCCGCCAGCCTGTCATTGCAAAGCTTTTGGAAAAGCCGTTTATGACGATAGTACGCTCACGCATACCCTCTATTTCAGCGATAGAGCAATGCTTGCCTGAATATGTAAGCTCGGAATATATCTCGTCTGAGGCTATCATGATATTGGTATCTTTAAGCACCTTTGCGATAGCTTCAAGATCTTCACGGCGCATTATCGCACCTGTTGGGTTATTAGGATAGGGCAGGACAAGGAGCTTGGTTTTGTCAGTTATTTTTTCACGAAGCTCGTCTGCTGTAAGTCGGAACTCGTTTTCTTCCTTTGTTTCTATGACCACTGGAACGCCGCCGCATAGGGAAACGATAGGACGATAACAGACAAAGGACGGTTCGACTATAAGGACTTCATCACCGGGTTGGATAAGGCATCTTATGGTAAGGTCGATAGCTTCAGAGCCGCCAACGGTGACGATTATTTCCTTATTAGGGTCATAGCTTGTGTGGATAGTACGCTGAAAATACTTGGCTATCTCTTCACGGAGAGCGATCAGACCTGCGTTTGCGGTATAGCAGGTCTTGCCTTTTTCAAGGGTAGAGATAGCCTCCTGACGTATTAGCCACGGGGTCTTGAAGTCAGGCTCGCCGACGCCAAGGGAGATAACGCCCTCTAGCTGCTGTGCGATATCGAAAAATTTTCTGATACCTGAGGGCTTCATTTCCTTTATGGCAGGGCAAAGCACTTTATTATAATCTATCATGGGGAGATCAAACCTCTTTCGTCTTTATCATCTGTGCTTATCATGATGCCGTTGTCTTTATAGACCTTTAGCACGAAGTGTGTGGCGGTGGACTGGACAGCGTCGATAGTTGCAAGTCTTTGGGAAACAAACTGTGAGATATCCCTGATGTTTGCACCGTTCACGGCAACGATTATATCATAAGCACCTGACATAAGGCGGACGGACTCCACCTGCTCATAGCTTGCGATCTGGTTTGCTATCTCGTCAAAGCCTGACTGTGACTGTGGGGTGACTTTAAGTTCTATAAGAGCGAAAACTGAATTAGGGTCATAGGCACTTTCGTCAATGATAGCGGAATAGCCCTTTATTACGCCGTCTGCTTCAAGCTTGGCGATATCCGCTGCAACCTGCTCTTCTGTTTTATCGAGAAGAACGGCAAGCTCGCTGTTTGTGATACGGGCGTTGTTTTTCAGTAATTTTATAAGCTGATCCATAAATAAACCTCCTTTAGATTTATAAATATACATTATATATTATAACATATTATCTGTATGAACGCAAGTATTGTGATGTAAGAAATGAGTAATTTATCTGTCAGAATAGACAAAGGGGATGGTGAGAAAGCTTGTGGCGTGGGGGTCGTGGTATAGCTGAGATGTTGTGGGGGTGGACGGGCGAACGTTGCTCGCCACTACAGATAAATTGCAGTCATGAGAAATTGTAGGGGCTGGAGTCCTCGACAGCCCATTTATCTTGGGTATTTATTTTATGAGCTGTACAGTTATTTGGACTGTGCAGCTTTTTATGTGTGAGGGGTGTGAAAATTGGGGCGGCGGTATTGAAATTATTATTTTGTTGTGATATAATTGTACTAACTAGAACTGTGTAAATTCAGGAAGGATCTTTATGAGTATAAACAGCAATGAGGGCAATGATTTTTGCAACAGATATAATGAGGTGCTGAAAAGCGATAAGAAAAAAATGATCGCTGCGGCTGTAGCTTGCACTATCGTTATGGGAGCAGGCTTTGGCGGATATTTATACTACGGCGCTTATTATGCTTCGGGCTGGCACACCCATGACGGCTCGACTTATTATATTGTCAAGGAGACGGGCGAAAAGGCGCTTGGATATCAGATAATAGACAACACCTGCTATCTTTTTGACGACAATGGCAACGCTATGGCTGACGGCTGGCATAAGTATCGTGGGGACACTTACTATGTCAAGGACGGCGTTGTTCAGCGTGGAAAAATGAAAATAAAGGGAGAGGAATACTATTTCTCTGAGGAGTCGGGTATTTTCAGGACGGGCCTTTGTGAGATAAATGGCGGTGAATACTACTTTGACGATCACGGCTTCCCTGACACGGGTTTTGACAGCGATGGCGGTTATTACTATGACGAGAGCGGCAAGCGTGTGACAGGCTGGGCAAAGATAAACAATGTTCAGTATTATTTTCTCAAGAGCGGTGAGATGGCTAAGGGCTTTGTTGAGATAGAGGGCAAGATATACTATTTTGATGATGACGACGGTCACATGGCCACAGGCTGGCAGGACATTGACGGAAAAAAGTATTATTTTTCTGAGAGCGGTGCTGTTCACAAGGGCTGGATGGAGCTTGAAAAGAAGTATTATTATTCTGATGAAGCTACAGGGGCTTGCGCTCAGGGCTTTGCGGAGATAGACGGTGAGAGCTATTATTTCAATGATAGCTGTGAAATGGTCAAGGGCTGGATAACAATTGACAAGAACAGATATCATTTTGCTGATGACGGTAAAATGACTAAGGGCTGGTATGAAGAACCGCCTGAGAAGTATTATTTCAAGGGCGACGGCTCGGCAGGCAAGGGCTTTACCAAGATCAAGGACAAGTATTATTACTTTGATAAGAAAAATCGCCTCCTCTCCGGCTGGAACGAGATAGGCGGAAATGTTTATTACTTCGGCAGAGGCGGTGTTGTGGCTGACGGCTGGGAGGATATTGACGAAGATACTTACTATTTTGACAAAACGACCCATGTGGCGGCAACAGGTTGGACGAATACGGATCAGTACACTGATGATGAGAAAAAGAAAATAAAAGAGTTCAAATCCAATGTTTCAAAGCTTGTGAAGTTTGAGAAGGACGATTACAAAAAGGACGAGAAGCCTGACGAAAAAGAGACCCAAAAGCTTGAGGAGCTTGCGGACAAATTCGGCGAAAAGACATTCAATGCTTATGACAGAAAGGTTTATGAAAAGTTCGGCGGGGCGGTGTTCTATCAGTATTATTTCTACTCTGATCACACTCTTTGCACCGGATTTCATAAAATAAACGGCTATTACTTTTACTTTGATGAGGAAACCGGCAAGAAGGCTACGGGCTGGAAGACCATTGACGGAAAGAGATATTATTTTGGTCTGACAGGTGCGGCGGCTGTTGGCGAATTTGAGGAGGACGGGGACAAGAAATACACCTTCTCAAACGAGGGCGTGCTTGCAGACGGGATCGTTAAAATAGACGCTGAATGGAAGTTCAAGAAAGAGGACGGCTCTTGGGCTAAGTCGGAGTTTGTTACTTCAAAGGGAAATATTTACTACATTGGCGAGGACGAGGCTGCACTTACAGGTTGGCACACTATTGAAGACAAGCTGTATCATTTTGACAATGACGGCAAGCTTTCAAAGGGACTGTTCAGTGATGATTCAGGGCTTTACTACATTGACAAGAATGGTGCTCAGAAAGACAAGTGGGTAACAGCCGGTGACAAGACCTATTATTTTGACGGCGATGGCAAGGCAGTTTCAGGCTGGAGAGAAATAGACGGAACGGAGTTTTATTTTGACAGCGATCATGTTTTGCAGAATGAATGGACGACTATTGCAGGAAAAAAATATTTCCTGCAGAATGGTGTTGCGTTGAGAGGTCCTGTGTACATTGACGACAAGTATTACAACTTCGGTGAGGACGGATATCTAAAGTCCGGCTGGGTAAGCTGGCGTGGGCAGAAGTTCTACAACAACAAGAACGGCACTGTTGTGACAGGTTGGAAGAAGATAGGCGGAAAGCGATATTATTTCAATGATTATGGCATGATGCTCATAAACACTACTGTTGACGGATATAACATTGACAATGACGGAGTTGCGCATAAGGCAAAGTAGCAATAAAAAGGACTGCTGTGGTTTAAGACAGCAGTCCTTTTGGTTTTGTATCAAATTTTTTCAAGCAGGCAGACCGCTGTGGCGGATATGCCTAGTTCCTCGCCTGTGAAGCCTAGTTTTTCTTCGGTGGTGGCTTTAACTGATATTTGTGAAATATCGCAGCCGCAGGCTTCTGCTATACGCTCCCGCATGGAGGTGATATATGGGGCAAGCTTCGGCTTCTGTGCGCAGATGGTGGAGTCTATATTGCCTATTTTCCAGCCTTTTTCGGTCATAACGTTTATGACTTTTTCCATGAGCTTCATACTGTCAGCACCCTCATAGTCGGGGTCATTATCGGGGAAAAGCTTGCCGATATCTCCCAGTGCCAATGCACCAAGTATGGAATCCATTATGGCGTGGGCAAGGACGTCTGCATCGGAATGTCCTAAAAGTCCCTTTTCATATGGTATATCTACGCCGCCGAGAATGAGCTTTCTGCCCTCGGTCAGTCTGTGGACGTCATAGCCGTGTCCTATACGCATTTTTGTTCCTCCTGTCCTAAAAATCGTACTGTTATATTTCCTCGTAGTTGCCTAAAAATTTGAAATATGAAAGCTCTGAATTAAGCTCGCTCATGAGCTTTGCCACGTCCGGAGAGGTTATTGCTCCCTCAAAATCGAGATAGAAAACAACGTCAAAATCGGTGTTTGCGATAGGACGGCTCTCTATCATGGAAAGGTTAAGGCCTGCCACGGAGAATTTGGTGAGAAGTCTGTAAAGTGCAGATGAGGTATGTGGCAATGCCAAGGACACTGACACGATGTCAGCATTTTCCGAGCAAAGAGTCTTCTTTGAAATGAGAATGAATTTTGTGTAATTCTCGGCGGCGTTGGCTATATTATGCCGGAGTATCTCAAGATCGTTCTGCTGTGCGCAGGCTTCTGAGCAGATAGCGGCATACGGTTCATTGCTTTCTTTTATGTAGCACGCCGCAAGGGCAGTATTTGCGTATTTATGGCTTTTAAGTCCGTTCTGAGAAAGAAACTCAGAACACTGGCTGAGCGCCTGCTCGTGGGAATAGACTATTTTGATATCCTCAAAGCGTGTGCCTTTTTTCACTGCGAGGCAGTGGGAGATCTTTACCTTAGTTGCTGCGCATATCTTGAAGTCATGCTTTTTCATAAGCTCGTAGGTCTGACCAACTGAGCCTGCGGTGGAATTTGCTATGGGAAGTATGCCGAAATCCGCTGAGCCGTTTTCAACTGATGAAAAAACGTCCTCAAAATCTTCAAAGAACATTGGCTCAAAGTCGCTGAATATCTGCTTGCAGGCTATATGTGAATATGAGCCTGTGGTACCCGGTACAGCGACTTTTTTATGACCTGTCAAGTCCAACTTTTTGTACTCTATCTTATCTGAGTCTGCAAAAAACTCTTGGTACTGACGGCACTTTGAAATGTCCATGATGTTTTGGAAGAACACTCTTGACGCACTTTCCAAACCCTTTGGTGAGCTTTCTGTTACATGGTCAAGTATCTCGTTTTCACGCTTGCTCTGAAAAACAGGCATATTGTTTGCTATCTTATACTCAGCCACCTTGAAGCTTATCTGCATACGCTTATTGAAAAGCTCCTGCATTTGGCTGTCTATATCGTTTATTTCATTCCTTAATTCCTGAAGATCCATTTTTACGCTCCTTAACAGACAGAATAATATTATTTTACCATATTTTCTGCCTTTATTCAAGAACTAATTTGTTAATTAAGGCTTTATCGAGTTTGGAAAATGGGATAACGTGCAGAGGGGTGATATCGGTCTGGGTGAGTATTTTTTCGAGCCAGACCATATGATAGCACCTATCGAACTTGAAGGCACATCTATGGAAAGTGCCCACTATGGCATAGCCCATTTTTTCATGGAACTTTACGCTGTCAAAGGTGAGATACTCGTCTTCTTTTTCGGGATAGGCGACGCAGGCATAGAGGTTTGTTATATGCTGTGCCGCAAGGAGCTTTTCAAGGGCGGAGTAGAGTTTTGCACCTATGCCTTTGCGGTGAAGCCCTTTTTTTACATAAACTGTGACTTCAACCGACCAATCATAGGCGGCTCTGTTTTTGAAAACGCCTGCATAGGCGTAGCCTGCTATTTTGCCGTTTTCTGTTGCGGCTATGTAGGGATAATTTGCGGATATGCGTCGGATACGGTCGGAAAACTCCTCCACAGAGGGGACGTAATACTCGAATGTTATGGCGGTGTCTTCAACGTAGGGACGGTATATTTCAAGAAGCTCGTAAGCGTCCTTCTCGGTAACTGTTCTTATTATCATGGTGTTCTCCTTATAGTACCATTAATACTGTGCCTGCAGTGATAAGCACCGCACCTATGGCTGATCTTACTGTGAAGTCCTCATGGAGAAATATCACTGCAAGGATAAGGGTGATGACAACGCTGAGCTTGTCTATGGGGGCGACCTTTGAAACGCTGCCCATTTGGATAGCCTTATAATAGCATAGCCACGAAGCACCTGTTGCAAGTCCTGAAAGGATAAGAAATACCCAGCTTTTTCTGCCTATAGAGCCTATACCGCTTTGTGTGTGGGTGATGAACACCATGAGCCATGCCATAGCAAGCACAACGCAGGTACGCAGTGCGGTGGCAAGATTTGAGTTTACTCCTTCAATGCCGACCTTTGCAAGGACAGAGGTGAGCGCTGCGAAAACAGCGGAGAGAAGCGCAAACACGAACCACATAATACCACTTTCTTTCGTGAAAAATTGTTTGCTCATGCCTTATTATAGCACCTAAAGGTGCTTTTTGCAATAGAATGAGCGGCAGGACGTGATATTTTACATCAGACCTGCCACTTATGCTTAGTTATTTGCGGCAAATATTTTTATTGTTCGTGAAAGTGCTGTTACCTGCTGAGGGGTACTGAATGCAGAGGGTGAGAAACGCACTGTGCCTTGCTCTATTGTGCCGAGGGTGGTATGGGTGACGGCGGCACACTGAAGTCCTCCACGGAGGGCGAAGCCTTTTTCGCTGAGATAGGAGGCGATCTCAGCGGAAGGGATATCACCGATGTTAAATGAAAGTATGGGGACTTTCTTTTGGTCTGCTTCATAGAACTTTATTTTGTCTATGTCTGAAAGCTGTTCGTAGAGCTGTTTGCAGAGTTTTTCTTCGTGGGCTTTTATTACGGCAGGGGTCTTTTGACGTACGAATTTTAGTCCCTCGCCAAGACCGATTATACCCACTGTGTTAATTGTGCCGCTTTCAAGCTTTTCGGGGAGGAAAGGAGTCTGTTCAAGCAGGGCGGAGGTCGCACCTGTGCCGCCCTCGATTATGGTAGACAGAGAATATTCGCCGTCTGAGATAAGAAGCCCTGTGCCTGTTGGTCCGTAGAGGGCTTTGTGACCTGCGGTGCAGAGAAAGTTGAAGCCGTCTGAGAGAGAAAGCTCCAAAAGCCCGCAGGCTTGTGCGCCGTCGGCTATAAAGCATATGCCGTGGGCTTTGCAGAGGGCGGCTAATTCATGGTATGGCATGAGCCTGCCTGTGACGTTTGAAGCCACTGTACAGCAGATACACTTAGTTTCGGTGGTTATAAGGCGGCGGAAGTTTTCTACTGTTTCGCTGTCTGTTTCCCCTGTTCGGGCAATAGAATATTTCACACCTCTTGTTTTTGAAAGGGCATAGACGGGTCTTGCTACTGCGTTATGCTCGTGGTCTGAGATTATCATATGACCACCGTACAGCATGACACCTTTTATCGCCATGTTAAGGGCATGGGTACAGTTGGCGGTGAAAGCAACGTTCTCGGTCTGTGCTCCAAACATTTCTGCTGCCTGCTGTCTGACGGTGAATATCTTTTCGGACACTCGCATGGAAAGCTTGTGACCGCTTCTGCCCGGGTTGCCGCCATAGCGTTCTACTGCCTGAGCAACGGCTCTTGCTACGGCAGGGGGCTTGGGGTAGGTGGTGGCTGAGTTATCAAAGTTTATTATGCTTCGGGTGTTTATTTTTCTCACCTCTTTTGCTCGAATATCACGTTTCTGAATGGTATGCGCTCTTTTTCAAGTATGGCGGTTATTTCTTCTGTGGGTGCGGTGACGGCTATGGAGTAGCCGCAGCCTGTGCCAAGGTCCTTCGGGGTGCGCTGTATTTCGCAGTAGTATTTTAAACTGTTCAGCAAGTTTTTTGCTTTCATTGCATAGGTTATGGAAGTCATGGCTATAAGACTCTTTTTCATTTTTGTTGCTCCTTTATGCTGTACTTGTCCGTATACGCTTTTACGAATACACTTCAGTATATGCCGTTCACTGTTTGAGGGTGAACGCTGAAAGTTTTGTGAAAGGTAGGTGAAATTTGATAAAAGTTAATAGTCAGTTTAAATTTCGGGTGTACTATTTATATTATAATATAAAAAAGAAAAGAGGTAAAAGCTTATGAACGGATTTATGTATAAGGTAGCGAGATTTTTTCAGGGCAGATATGGTATAGACAAGCTTTTTTACGGCATTTGCGGTGTGGCTGTGGTGCTTAGTGCGGCGAATTTGTTTGTAAGGTCGCTTATTTTACAGCTTATGGTATACGCTGTGCTGGTGCTGGCGGTAGTGAGGGCGATGTCGAGAAACTGCCAGAAGCGATACGAGGAGAACATGAAGTTTGAGAGGGCTTTCGGGGGAATCGGCAGGAAATTTTCATTCTGGAAGAGAAAGTTCGCTGACAGAAAGACCCATGTTTATATAAAGTGTGGTGTATGCAAAAAGACGTTAAGGCTTCCAAAGGTAAAGGGTGAACATACTGTGAAATGCCCTAACTGTGCAAATAAGTTCAAGGTGAAGATCTGACCTGTTGCGGAATTTGCGGAAATGTGCTATACTATATAATATAGTATGATACTGTAGGGGTGCAGGGACAATGGGAATGGGCTGTCTAGGACGCCAGCCCCTACGGGAGTGTGTCAGACACGATTTTTTTGCGAAAAGGGAGCGGCAGGAATGCAGAAAGTAAATTATCAGAAAATGCTGGAGGGCATTATAAAAAAACACGAGGAAAAGGGCGACGTGCCGACTTTGCTTTTGCATAGCTGTTGTGCGCCGTGTTCGTCTTATGTGCTTGAATATCTGTCGCAGTATTTTAAGATAACTGTGTTTTACTACAATCCGAACATTTATCCCCGTGAGGAGTACGATAAGCGTGTGGCGGAGCTTCAAAGGCTTATTGCACAAATGCCTATGAAAAATCCTGTTACGTTCGTGGAGCGTGGGTATGACGAGGGTGAGTTTTTTCAGGCTGTTAAGGGCTTTGAGGATATACCTGAGGGTGGGGAGAGATGCTTTCGATGTTACAGGCTCAGGCTTGAACGGACGGCTCAGCTTGCCAAGGAGCTTGGTATGGACTATTTTACTACAACGCTGTCTATTTCACCATACAAGAATGCTCAGAAGCTCAACGAGATATCGGAGGAGCTTGGGGAGATATATGATGTAAAGGCACTTCCTGCGGATTTTAAAAAGCGTGAGGGCTACAAACGTTCCATTCAGCTTTCAGCAGAATACGGGCTTTACAGGCAGGATTACTGCGGCTGTATCTTCTCAAAAAGAGAGCGTGAAAGACTGAATACGATTACAACAAAATCTGAATAAATATAAAAATATTAACGTTATGTAGAATGCTTGTGCATACTATGGCAACATATCTGGCTATATATAGCAAAAATAATATACAGATTTGTGAAAAATGGCTAAAGATATGTGGTTAATTTGTGAAAAACGTTTATTGAAATACTTGTAAATGTGTGTTACAATAAAGGCAAGATGTATGTTGAGGAGATATCGCTCAATATGTATCTAAAAAATTATTAACAAAAATGGAGGAAAAACAAATGAAAATCTCTAAGATTTTGGCTGGTATGTCAGCTATGGCTCTCGCAGCTTCAATGATGACTATCGGTGCTTCCGCAGCTATCACAGGTGCTGATAAGGACGGAAATATGATCTATGATGTTAAGACTCTTACTGAGGCAAACAATATCAAGATCAGCGACGTTTATGGCGTTAGAGCTTACTTCTCTGATTCAGCAGCAGGTGTTGTTGAGCAGGGCGCAGGTGGCGGATTTATTTTCAGCTCTAAGAGCAACAACTGGAATCAGAAGCAGTGGTGCAATGGTTGCGGTGAAAGTGAGACACACGACATTCAGTATGATGCAAATACAAAGTCTATCACAAGACTTGAGAAGACTCCTTTCTGGACAGACGTTGACGTTTCAGATACAGAGGGTGAGTACGCTCAGATCGCTTTCAGCGAGTGGTGGGGCGGAGACATCGACTTCTCTAAGATCGTTCTTCTCGACAAGGACGGCAAGGAGATCGAGGGCACTGACGTAAACCCAGGTGGAAACTCTGTTGACCTCAGCGCATATGATGCTACAGAAGTTACACTCGCAGGCAATGGTAAGGCTAAGGTTGACACTGGTAAGGTAAGAGTTAACGTTAACAATCCTTGGGGCGAAGACGTTGACAAGCTCATCACACCTGCTGATTTCGAGGGCGTTGACGCTATTGCTGTAACAGCTGAATTTGATGCTATCACAGATCCTGTTGATTTCGCTATCAACTTCGCTATCTTCTCAGACAATGGTCCTCAGTACTGGGGCGAGGGCAACGCAGCTAACAAGGGTTGCTCAACAGAGGCTGTAACAGTTAACGCTGACGGCTCATACACATTCCTGCTCAAGTTTGACGAGCCACTCACAGTAGACGGCGATCTTTTCCTTGATCTTCAGTCTGCATTCGAGGCTGCAACAGATGACGATATTCCTTTTGCAGCTAAGGTTACAAGCGTAAAGGCTCTTACACTTAAGGACGCTCCAGCTCCTTCTGAGTCAACAGCTGATTCTACAGAGTCAACAGATTCTGACGAGTCAAAGGTTATTCTCACAGATTCTTCGGACTCTAAGACTAACTCTGCTGCTACATCTTCTAAGGCTGCTAACAACGCATCTAACACAAACCCAAGCACAGGCGCTGCTGCTCTTGCTGCTGTAGGTGTTGCACTTGCTGGTGCTGCTGTAGTTGCTACTAAGAAGAGAAAGTAATCTGTAATTCAGATAATTCTTACTTAGAATAATTAAAGACCTGTCTTTCGGGACGGGTCTTTTTTTGTTGCTTTTTTATCGAAGTGGTGGTATAATTGATCTATAAACTGCGGAGGTGTTTTTTATGCGTATAGTTTTTGATGATATTAAAGAGAGCCTTGCACCGAATTTCAAGGGCGGCGAGAAAAGCTTTGCAAGCAGGGCTTTTTCTGACGGAAAGAACAAGATGATGAAAGGCAGGCTCGTGCCGGGGGCTTCTATCGGTCTGCACAGACATGAGGGCAACTGCGAGATGATATATGTTCTTGAGGGCAGCGGCAAAATGCTTTATGACGGCGGTGAGGAAAGACTGTCGGCAGGAGATTTCCATTACTGCCCCGAAGGTCATGAGCATAGCTTTATCAATGACGGCGACAGCGACCTTGTGTTTATTGCAGTTGTGCCAGCTCAGTAGTTTTTTGCAGCTTTGTATCTGTGAAATAGTGGGTCAAAATGGCTTTGTAGTCTGAGCCTTTTTCTGCCATGGCGTTTGCACCGTACTGGCTCATTCCTACGAGGTGTCCGAAGCCGTGAGAGGTGAAAGTGAATTTTGTGTTGGCAAATGTGAACTCGAAACATGGCGAGGAGATATCAAGGATATCGCAGAATGTGTTGGGCTGGATATCATAGCCACAGACGGTCAGGTTCGTTACATAGCCTATGCCGTCTGTTTTTGTTTTGAGCCAACTATCAGCATTGGCGAGGGGAGTGAAATCAATATGGGGGAAGCGGTCAAGAAGCTTGTCTTGAAATTCCTTGGCGATGAGTGTCTGGGTACATTCTGTGGTGACAAGGTCTTTGTCAGCGGAGCTGTCTACTGACAGAAGATATGGGATATCCTCTCCCCATGCGTTTTTGGCGGATTGGGTATGACCGTTTGAAGCAGCGTGAAAGGCGACGATTATCGGTTCGTCTTCATAGGTGAGGATTTCGTTTTCCACTGACTTCACGGCTGACTTTACCTTTTTGTATGCCTTTTCATAGTCGTTGCCGTAATATTCTTTGGCGGCTTTCAGGGTAAAAAAGCTTTGGTAGAGGGTGCTGTCATCGCTGATGAGTGCGCCTTTTAAGGCGGGAGTAGGCGACTGGGCTTCGGAGAGCTGTCGGCGGCATATGTAGGTATGGGCGAGGACGGCTTGCGCTTTCAGGGCTTCTTCGTCAAAGTCCGCAGGCATTTGTGCAAGCACTGAGCCTATCATATATTCTTCAAGGGTGAAGTTTTCGGTCTTGCCGCTTTCGGTGAAATATACGGCTATTTTTTCTTTTTCTGAAAATGCAGGTTTCGATGCGGACTCGTTTGGGCGAAGAAATACTATGGTCGGTATTATTATAAGGATAACAGCAAATACTGCCATTATCTGTATCAGGTCTTTCATATGGTTTGTCCTTTCTTTTTTGGGGTACTATATTATATTCATGCAGTGGAGCAAATATTCATACAGGGTGAATTTTTGTACTGCAAATTTTCAAATGGCGGAGATATGCGGTTTTAATTTGACAGGTTATCTTAATACTTGACAAAAATCTGAAAAAGGTGTATAATATAACTTATATTTATAATCTACTTGAAAGTGAGATGATCTATTCAATGATAAATAATGCAGCAAGGTTGCTTTTATGCGAACAGTTTATAGCAAACAATACTATTGACCCTAAGCTTTATGACAGATATGTGGTAAAAAGAGGACTTAGAAACTCTGACGGTACAGGTGTTATGGCTGGTCTTACTAATATCTGTAACGTACACGGATATGTGGTAAACGAGGGTGAGAAATCTCCTATTCAAGGTCAGCTTATCTTCCGTGGATACAACATCAATGATCTGGTGTCCAACGCTCAGAAGGAGAACCGTTTTGGTTATGAGGAGATAGTTTACCTTCTTCTTATGGGCGATCTGCCTAACAGGGAGGAGCTTACTGCGTTCAAGGGAATGATGGCTGAAAACAGACCTCTCCCTGACAACTTCTTTGAGGACATGATACTTAAAGCTCCGTCAAAGAACATCATGAATAAAATGGCGAGAGCAATTCTGGCTCTTTACTCTTATGACGATAATCCTGAGAACCGTTCTCCTGAGTATGAAATGGCTACGGCTATCTCTATAATCTCTAAATTGCCTAACATCATGGTTTCGGCTTATCAGGTAAAGAAACGCTGTTATGACGGTGAAAGCTTGTTCATGCACCCTCTGATACCTACACATTCTACTGCGGAGATGATACTGTCGGCACTGCGTCCGGACAGACAGTTCACTGAGGAAGAGGCTAAGATACTTGATCTGTTACTTATGCTCCACGCTGAGCATGGCGGAGGAAATAACTCGACTTTTGCCTGCCGTGTGCTTACATCTTCCGGAACGGATCCTTATTCTGCATACTCTGCGGCTATCGGTTCACTGAAAGGTCCACGTCATGGCGGTGCTAACCTGAAAGTGGCGGCAATGCACCAGTGTATAAAGGACAACGTTCAGAACTGGGAGGACGAGGGCGAGATCGCTGATTTCCTTACAAAGATACTCAACAAGGAAGCTTTTGACCACACAGGTCTTGTTTATGGCATGGGTCACGCTGTTTACACATTGTCTGACCCTAGAGCTGTAATACTCAGAGAAAATGCCAAGAAAATGGCTGAGAACACTGAGTTTGAGAGAGAATACAAGCTTCTTGAAGCGGTGGAAAGACTTACTCCTGAGCTGTTCAAGAAGATCAAGGGCAGTGACAAGGCGATGTGCGCTAACGTTGATATGTACTCGGGCTTTGTTTACAGTATGCTGGGTATTCCTGAGGATCTTTACACGCCTATGTTTGCTGTTTCAAGAATGGCAGGCTGGTGCGCACACAGATTTGAAGAGCTTGTAACAGGCAAGAGGATAATCCGTCCTGCATACAAGGCTATCTCAGGTGAGAAGAAGTATATCCCATTGGACGAAAGATAAGCAAAATAATTTTTACCTGTTCCTAATGGGCGGAAAAAGGCTTGAAATATTTTTGCGTATATGATATAATAGAATCGGGTATATGCCCGGTTCTATTTTTTTATTTGGTGTATCAGGAGGGATCGCTTGAAAAATCTTAAATTGGCTGCTGTTTGTCTTTCTTGTCTTACTATGACAGGCTGTTCGGCACTGAATTTTTCTGTTGAGGGACTTATAAACGCCCCGAAGCTTACCTCTGAGCAAAGCGAGATACATCAGGCGCTTATCGAGAGCGTGGGCAGTAATATAACTCTGAAATATCCTAAAAACGGTGAATACCGCTCGGCTTATGTTATCGCAAATATCGACGATGAGCCTACGGACGAGGCTATGGTCTTCTATGAGTACACTTCAAACGGATCTGAGGAGGACGGCTTGAGGGTGAATATTCTTGACAAGGACGAGGACGGCAAGTGGTATTCTGTGAAAGAGCTTGCAGGCGCAGGCACGGACATAGATCAGGTCATTATCTCGCCTATGGGAAGCAATAACCAGACGGACGTTTTTGTGGGATATCAAAATCTTACTAATGATGAAAAGACCATGGAGATATACAGCTATACCGACGGAGATTTCAAGCGTGTGGCGCTTGATACTTATTCGGTGCTGGAGCCTTTGGATATAAACAATGATGGTTATATAGAGCTTATCACCATTCAGAGAAGCACCAATAATGATACAGGTGCGGTGACGGCAAAGGCTTCTATGCTCAACATGAAAAACAATGAGATAACCCGCGGCGAGAACGTTGATATGTGCGATAATGTGACTTCTTATGTGTCATCAAAGACGGGAATGCTTGACAGCGGCAGGCGTGCTATTTTTATTGACGGACTGACTGCTGACGGAAAATTGCAGACGGAGATAATATACTACAGATATTCGGGACTTCAAAATCCTATGCAGCTTAGAAGCGAAAAGCTGCTGCCTTTATGCACAAGACCAGCGGGCTACTACAGTGAGGACATGGACGGCGACGGTGATGTGGAGATACCGTCAACTTCGCCTATGGTGGGTTATGAAAACGCTGTGGCAGACGAAATGCTCTATATGACTACATGGAGCGTTTACGAGGATTTTTATGATCTGAAAACAAAATACACAGGCTATTATGCCATATCTGACGGATATTTTGTAACGTTCCCAAAACGCTGGAACAGTTCTGTTACGGTGAAAAAGGACAGCGACACAAACGAGCTTGTTTTCTATAAATACACGGGAGATATAAACGAGAGCAACGAGGAGATAATGCGTATCGCTGTGTCTTCAAAGAATGATTCGGAGGATTATATCTCTGACGGATATGAGCTTATCGACAGCAAGGGTCAGCTTGATTATTTTGTGAAGCTTCCTCTTGACAGGCGTGAAAAGCTCATACCGACTATTGACGAAATTCAGAATAATTTTTACATAATAAACTGATCTTGGAGAGGAGTAAATGTAATGAAAAGAGTTTTGGTTTGCGAGGACGAAGATTCAATTAGAGAATTTGTGGTCATAAACCTTGTAAGAAGCGGTTACGAGGTAGTTGACGTAAACTGCGGTGAGGACGCTCTCAAAGCCTATGACGAAAAGGACGGCGGCTTTGACGTTGCTCTGCTTGATATTATGATGCCAGGTATCGACGGAATGCAGGTGTGCAAGAAGATAAGAGAGAAAAGCAACACTATCGGCATTATCATGCTTTCGGCAAAATCACAGGAAATGGATAAGATATCATGCCTTATGAGCGGTGCTGACGATTATATCACAAAGCCGTTCTCTATTTCTGAGCTTATTGCAAGAGTTGACGCTGTTTGCAGGCGTGTAAATCGTTCAGGCTCTAAGCCTGAGGAGGCTTCACAGATAGTTTCAGGTCCATTTACGCTTAATCTTAAGAGCAGAACTGTTTTCAAGAACGGAGAGCAGATAGACCTTACACAGGTGGAGTATCAGATAATGGAGTATTTCTTCAAAAATCAGAATACTGCACTTGACCGTTCAAGTATACTCAATCACATATGGGGCGAGAGCTATTACGGCGACGATAAGATAGTGGACGTGAATATCAGAAGAATAAGAATGAAGATAGAGGACGAGCCTTCTAATCCTAAGTATATCCTTACTATATGGGGCTTTGGCTACAAGTGGGCAGGCGGCTCTAACTGAGCTGTGAAAACATGATGAACGGAGTTTTTATCAGTTGAGCGGAAAAAAAAGAAAAAGCGGCAGACTCAGTATCACACAGCACTGGCTGAGAAATAATCTCGGGGTGGTCGTGGGAATACTTGTGGTGCTTGAAATACTGCTTATCGTGGTGGTTAGGAATTATTACTACAGCTCCACAAGGCAGTATCTTACATCTAAAATGAAGATAGTCACCACGGCGGTAGTGAACGCTTCAGGTGACGAGCAGACTAACTATAATTCTCAGATACGCTCCCTTGTGGAAAGCTATGACGAGAAAGACAAGATAGAGCTTATGGCTATCAAGACCGACGGTGAGGTCGATGTTACATCATCAGGCTTCTCTCCCTCGGAGAATGACAACATGACCGATTATGAGGACGCAAAGAAGTCCGACACGGGAATAGGCACACAGATATATGAGCTGTCAACAGGGGAAAAGGTCATGGCGATAACGTCGGTCATATCCCCGAAGGGAAGCGAATATGAAGCACTGAGAATGTTGTCTTCCATGAAAAATATCGACCATCAGATTTTTATTATGTCTATGATAATCACGGCTATTGTTGTGGCTGTCATAATGCTCATGTTTTTCTCGGGAATGTTTTTTATCAAATCTATTGTTTTGCCTATAAGAAGCATAAACAGCATAACAAGGCGGTATGCTACGGGAGATTTCAGCGAACGTCTTGAAAAGAAACGAAATGACGAGCTTGGCGAACTTTGCGACTCTATCAACTACATGGCGCAGGAGCTTTCTAATACAGAACAGATGAAGAACGAGTTCATATCCTCTGTATCTCATGAGCTGAGAACTCCGCTTACCGCTATAAGGGGCTGGACGGAAACTGTTACCAGTATGTATGAGGACAAGGAAACCTTCAAGAAGGGTATGAGGGTCATCACAAGTGAGACGGAGAGGCTTTCGCAAATGGTTGAGGAGCTTCTTGACTTTTCGAGGATACAGGACAACAGACTCACGCTTATTATGGATACTATAGATATTCTTGCGGAGCTTGGGGAAACTGTGCTTATCTATCAGGAGAGAGCCAAGGCGCTTGGTATAACACTCAATTACTACGAGCCGAAAATGCTGCCGTTTGTTTACGGCGACAAGAACAGGCTTCGTCAGGTATTCATAAATATTGTGGACAACGCTATCAAATACTCCAACAAGGGCGACACTGTATCGGTGGAGGCTTATGAGGAGGACAATGAGGTATGTATTTCCATTTCCGATACGGGCATGGGAATATCAAAGGAAGACCTGCCAAAGGTCAAGACGAAATTCTTCAAGGCAAACCACACAAGACGTGGTTCGGGAATAGGTCTTGCGGTGGCAGACGAGATCATTCAGCGGCATGGCGGTACGCTGGAGATAAACAGTGAGCAGGGAGTAGGTACAACAGTGATGATAACGCTCCCTTGTATCGAGCAGAAGAAAAAGCCTGACAATCAGGCAACTGTAGACGTGGAGCTTATTTCTTCTGAGCCTATCGAAAACAACGACAACGTGCAGTAGACGCACACACCGCCTTGAAAGGAAAGAAAATGAGCAGTAAAGCACAAAGCAAGGAAAAATTTAAGTCAAAGATCGGTGGACAGGCTGTTATCGAGGGCGTTATGATGCGTGGCATTGACAAGGCGGCTATGGCTTGCCGACTGCCTGATGGCACCATAGACCTGGAGGAGTGGGCGATAAAAGGCGGAAAAGATACGCCTTGGTACAGGAAAACGCCTTTTGTGAGAGGCATTTTCAGCTTTCTTACTTCTCTTATAGACGGCTACAAGTGCCTTACAAGATCGGCTGAGAAGCAGATGACGGAGGAAGATGAGGAGGAGCAGACCAAGTTTGAACAGTGGCTGGACGATAAGCTTGGGGACAAGCTCGGTCCTATCATCACGGCGATATCTATGGTGCTGGGTGTGGGTCTGGCGATATTGCTGTTTATGTATCTGCCGTCGCTGGTGTCTAAATTCATAAGCAAGTTCATTGACCTGTCGGCTTTTGGAAAGAATCTTATCGAGGGAATACTGAAGATAGCTATATTCATAGGCTACACGGCTTTGACTGCTCTTACTAAGGATATAAGGCGTACATATGAATATCACGGTGCTGAACACAAGACTATCGCTTGCTATGAGCATGAAGAAGAGCTGACGGTTGAGAATGTGAAGAAATACACACGTTTTCACCCTCGCTGCGGAACGAGCTTTATTTTCCTTGTGCTGTTCATAAGCATTTTTGTAAACACAATATTCAGAGTATCATGGGCAAACATTTTTCTGAGAGTTGTTATAAAGATAGCGCTTCTGCCTATCGTTACGGGTATTGCTTACGAGCTTATAAGGCTTGCGGGAAAATATGACAATATTTTCACTAAGATAATCTCTGCACCGGGTCTGTGGATACAGAGGATAACTACAAGCGAGCCTGATGAAAGTCAGATAGAATGTGCTATAGCGGCACTGAAAGCTTGTATACCTGAAAATAAGGAAGATGACAAATGGTAAAAAAGAAACTGTTTGATAAATGTGTGGGACTGCTTGAAGAAAGCGGTCTTGGTGAGAACGCTGTCTGCGAGGTCACATGGGTGTTTGAAGATGTGGCTGGGGGGGAGGATATCACTCCTGAGCAGGAAAAGCGTATAAGCGACATTGTCACACGTCGCTGTGAAGGCTATCCTTTGCAGTATCTCCTTGGACAGTGGGAGTTTTATGGTCTGCCTTTCAAGGTGGGCGAGGGCGTGCTGATACCACGTCAGGACACGGAAACTATTGTTGACACGGCTTTGAAGATGTTTGCAGGCAAGAAGGATATCACTGTTATAGACCTTTGTTCAGGCTCGGGGTGCATTGGTATCACCCTTGAAAGGAAGCTTGACTGCGGTCGGGCAGTGTGTGTAGAGAAGTCTGAAAAGGCGGCAGAGTATCTCCGTGAGAATATAAGTTTGAACGGCTCGGGGGCTGAGATAGTCATGGGCGACGTTACAGACGAAAAGCTTGTGGAGGATATGCCTGAGGCTGACCTTATAGTGTGCAATCCCCCTTATCTCACAACAGAGGACATGGACGCTTTACAGCGTGAGGTCACTTTTGAGCCTGCGGAAGCTCTTTTCGGTGGTGAGGACGGCTTGGACTTCTATCGTGAGATAGTTCGCAAGTGGAAGAAAAAGCTTAAAAGCGGCGGTGTTATGCTCTTTGAGATCGGTATCGGTCAGGAGGACGAAGTAATGCGGCTGATGATACAGCACGGCTTTAAGAACGTGAGATGCAGGAAAGACTTGTGCGGTGTTTACCGCTGTGTTTCGGGCATTTATGAGAAATAGTACGAAAATTTGTACAGATAGATAAATTGCGGTTACTGTACAGACAAACGGACAGTTAGTGTGATATGATATAGATACGGATAAAACACCGATAAGATAGGGAGGTCATATAAAATGGCGATAGACAAGAAGAAAAAAGATGCCGTTAAGGCGGTAGTAAAAATAACTGACGCAGAGGAAAAGAAAAAGGCTCTTGACACAGCGATAGCATATATTGAAAAGCAGTTCGGCAAGGGTGCGATCATGAAGCTTGGCGAGGCTAAGGCTATGGATATCGAGGCTATACCGACAGGCTCAATGACCCTTGATATGGCGCTTGGTATTGGAGGAGTGCCGAGAGGAAGAATTATTGAGATATACGGACCTGAGTCATCAGGTAAGACAACGGTCGCACTTCATGTTATCGCAGAAACGCAGAAAATGGGCGGAGAGGTAGCTTTTATCGACGTTGAGCATGCTCTTGACCCTGTTTATGCAGGTCAGCTTGGCGTTGATATCGACAATATGCTTGTTTCTCAGCCTGACAGCGGTGAGCAGGCTTTGGAGATAGCCGAGGCTCTTGCACGTTCCGGTGCTATCGACTGTATCGTTATCGACTCTGTTGCGGCAATGGTAACAAAATCTGAGATAGACGGCGAAATGGGCGACACTCACGTTGGTCAGCTTGCAAGGCTTATGTCTCAGGCTATGAGAAAGCTCACATCTGTTATCGCAAAGTCCAATACAACGGCTATATTTATCAATCAGGTCCGTGAGAAGATAGGTGTTATGTATGGAAACCCTGAAACTACTCCAGGCGGACGTGCTTTGAAGTTCTACGCTTCTGTAAGAATAGAGGTCAGACGTGGAGAGCAGATAAAGAACGGCTCTGAGGTCATTGGTAACAGAACAAAGTGCAAGGTGGTAAAGAACAAGGTAGCACCGCCGTTCAAGGAGTGCGAGTTCGATATCATGTACGGCAAGGGTATCTCCCGTGTGGGCGAGGTGCTTGACATGGCGGTAGACCTTGATATCGTTAAGAAGGGCGGAGCTTGGTTCAGCTACAACGATATGAAGCTTGGTCAGGGACGTGACAACGCTAAGGAGTTCCTGCTGAACAATCCTGACATCATGGGCGAGATAGAAGCCAAGATAAAGGAACATCAGGAGGAGCTTGTGCTTGCGGCGCAGAAAGATAAAAAGGCCAAGAAGCTTGAAGAAAAGGCTAACGCAGGTGCGGCGGCTCAGAGTGCAAATGAGGATATGGCTGCTGACAAGCCTGAGAAGAAGATACGCAAGGCGGCAAGCGACAAGTCTGTTGTGGCAAAGCCTGAGGAGGACTTCGAGGAGTTCGCTCCTGTTGACATAAGCGAGCTTGGTGACTGATAAATGCTTAAAATAACGGGCGTTTCAAAATACAAGGGCAGCACATACATGATAGAGTTCGAGGAGGGCGAAACGGCTTTTCTCAACTACGAGATAGTGTCTGCCTATGGTCTGAGAGCAGGGCTTGATATGCCTGAGTCTGCTTGGGAGAAGATAGTTTTTGACAACGAGTTCAGAAAGGCTAAGGAAAGAGCTTTGTATCTCCTTGATTACAGGGACTATTCCTATGTGGAGCTTTACAAGAAGCTTGAAAAGAATTACAGCGAGGAGATATGCGACGCTGTAATGGATAAGATGCTGGAGCTTGGGACGGTCAATGACAGGCGGTATGCTCAGGGGCTTGCGAGGACTTATGTGGAAGTGCGTAAATACGGATATTACCGTGCTTATCAGCAGATGAGACAGAAAGGGCTTACGAAGCCTATAATAGAGGAAGCTCTGGAGGAATACAGCGAGGGTACATACGAGCGGCTGTATGAGCTTGTGGAGCGAAAGTATCTCAGATATCTTGACGGAGAAAAGGGTGATATAAAGGTAAAAAACGCCCTTGTGCGTTTGGGGTATTCATACGACATAATAAAAGAGGTGCTTGCTGACATAAAACAGGAGTACGGCGACGAATAAAGGAGCAAAGAATGAAAAAGATCATTTTTGCGGCGGCTATACTGAGTGCGGCGGTCATGACAGGCTGTTCGCTTAGCTTTGACGGCACAGATAACTCTCAGCCTGCGGAAAATGTTCAGGACAGTGAGAACGCTGTGACAACGCAGGGAACTGATACGGAAAGCGAAGAAGCCGCTGACCCGCTTGAAGAGGCAAAGGACGTTGCGGCAATGTATCTTAAAGCCGCAAACGCTGAGTTTGACCAATCAATGGTAAAGCTTATGACAGACGATTATGCCGCTGACTATGAATATATGAAAAAGAACATGGGCGGCGACAATGAATACGGTGAGGACGAGCAGATAAGCGGAGTAAGATATAGCTTTGACAAGGATAAGTGCGGCTTTATCGACAAGGTGAACATCTCGGAGGAGTATTCAAAGGCGGCGGAGCTTTATGTGACCATAGCTTATGACAGCTCTGAGGGAGAGGTCACGTCATCGCAGTATATTCTTATGGTGCTTGACAAGGACAATGATTGGAAAGTTTGCTTTGCAGGTTCAAAGGCGCAGGCATATGCAGACGGAATTATAACTGACAAAAACTCAGAAAAGGCAGAGGCTAACGCTCAGGCGGTATATGAGGCGGCAGAAAAGGCAGTCACGGAGCTTTCAAAAGACAAGAGCTACAAGTTTGAGTACATGAACTACATTTCCACAGAGACGGACAAGTTCATAGAAAAGATAAAGAAACAGCTTCCTGATGAGCTAAAGGATACATATTTCACTGTTTTTATTGATGAAGGAAAGCTTGATTATGTTGTTTGGTCGCAGGAAGCAGGGTCAGAGATAACTGTTACTTACCCCGAGAAGAAAAACTGACGGCGCAAAAGTGCTTGACAAAATAAATGGCGTGGTGTATAATATAGGTAACCACGAGATTGATTGTGTTCACAGTGACACACAAATGAAACCCCCGAAAGTTGCAGCTTTCGGGGGTTTCTCTTCGGGCTTGTCGGTACTATTTCTTTCTGCCAAACCACTTGGTAATTAGGTTACCAACCACACTACCCACGACAGAAAGCACGAGATCGATTATGTATATCACAGTTTCCACCTCCTCCCTGACGGAGAAGACCGACAAGCATATTATATCACATATTCTGCCTGACTTCAACATATTTTTACTAAATCAGGACGGGTTGACTGTAGGCTGCGGACTTTGTGGAAATTTCATAAATATTTTGATTTTTGTCATACAATAGTGACTAAAAGGGCTTGACAAAACTGTGTAAAAGTGAGATAATAAGATAGATTATTGTGATACTTTATGCCGTCCGTTGGCGGTGTAGGATTGGAGATTTTTTCATGGCAACTAGAGTGGGAATGGTTTCTCTCGGATGTCCTAAAAATCAGGTGGACGCTGAGCATATGCTCTATGATCTGCGCAAAGAGGGTTTTCAGATAGTTTCTGACGCAGCCCTTTCTGATGTGGTCATTATAAATACCTGTGGATTTATCGAGTCGGCTAAACAGGAGGCTATTGATACTATACTTGAGTTCTGTACTCTCAAGCAGGAGGGCAGGATAAAGGCGGTAATAGCTACGGGCTGTCTTGCTGAAAGATACCGTGACGAAATGAAAAAGGAGATCCCTGAGCTTGACGCTGTTGTGGGAATAGGCTCTAACGGAAAAATTTGCGATATCATAAGAGAGATACTGCTGGATAAGCAGGCAGTCTGTTCTTATGGCGCAAAAACTGAACTTTCCATGGAGGGCGGAAGAATTATTTCTACTGAGCCTTTCTATGCGTATATAAAGATAGCCGAGGGTTGCAGCAACAACTGCACTTACTGCGCTATCCCGTCTATAAGAGGAAAATACAGAAGCAGACGCATGGAGGATATCGTCAAGGAAGCCAGATGGCTGGCTGAGAACGGCGTTACGGAGCTTGTAGTTGTGGCGCAGGATACAACACGCTATGGCGAGGATATATACGGCAAGTCTATGCTCCCTGAACTGCTCACGGCACTTTGTGAGATAGACGGCTTCAAGTGGATAAGAACGCTTTATTGCTATCCTGAGAGGATAACGGACGAATTGCTGGACGTTATCGCTAAAGAGGACAAGCTTGTAAAGTATCTTGATATGCCTATACAGCACTGCAACAAGACCATACTTAAAAGAATGAATCGCCATGGGGACAGAGAGACCCTTACGGCACTTATAAAGAAGATAAGAGAAAAGATACCGAACGTTACGCTGAGGACAACTCTTATCACAGGTTTCCCAGGGGAAACGGAAGAGCAGTTTGAAGAGCTTTGCGAGTTTGTAAAGGAAATTCGCTTTGAAAGGCTTGGTTGTTTTGCTTACTCGCCTGAGGAGGGTACGCCTGCGGAGAAGTTTGAAGATCAGGTGCCTTTAAAGGACAGAGAGCGCAGAGCGGAGATAATAATGGAAGAACAGATGATTATTTCCGACAGCCTTAATGAGGCTGCTCTCGACAGCGAAGTCGAGGTGGTTTGCGAGGGCTTTGACAGATATGCCGAGTGTTACTACGGCAGAAGTCAGGCGGACGCACCTGAGATAGACGGAAAGATATTCTTCCTGAGCGAGGATAAAGTTAGGGTCGGCGAGTATGTCAAGGTAAAAATTGACGATACTATGGATTATGACCTTATCGGCTCAAAAATGTAGATGAAAGGAACTTGATATGAACCTGCCAAATAAACTTACAGTGCTTAGAGTAATATTGATACCGTTTTTCCTGCTGTTCGTGCTGCTTTTCAAGATACCGCACCATATGGTGTTTGCGCTTATCGTGTTCGCAGCTGCGTCTATCACAGACTGGTTTGACGGTAAGATAGCAAGAAAGCACAATCTTGTTACAACTTTCGGAAAGTTTCTTGACCCGCTTGCAGACAAGCTTCTTGTTATGACGGCGCTTATCTGCTTCACATTTGAACGTTGGATAGACCCTGTTGCGGTGGTACTGATACTTGCAAGAGAGTTTATGGTAACGGGTCTTAGACTTGTTGTGGCAAGCGAGGGCGTTGTGGTCGCTGCAGGAATATGGGGTAAACTCAAAACGGCTTTCACTATGGTTGCTCTTATTGCTATAATGGTTTTGCAGATCGTTAATCCAGCGGAAAAAGGAAGCCCTGATTTCACTTGGGGTACACCGATATTCCTTGTAAACGAGATACTCATTTGGATAGCTGTTGTGCTGACAGTCATTTCCGGCGCAGTTTATCTCAAGGGATACTGGAAGTATATAGATTCGGGCAAATAATGTGGCCTGCCGATGTGTTGCGGCATATGATAACTTAATATATAAATGCGTATCAGCAAGAGTAGCTGTGAGGTAATTTTCAGAGAGGAGCCGTTTGGTGCAAGGCTTCAAGGACTTTCAGTGAAGTGCGGCTGACAGCAGGGAGCGAACAACGGCGAAAGCTTAGTATTCCTCTCCGTAGGGTCTGCGTTAAAGATATTGAGCTGTACAAAATTTTGTACAGGAAATCGGAGTGGGACCGTAGATCATAATCTGCCTCCGGAGTGGTGAAACGCCATTCCGGAGGTTTTTTCTTAGAAAGGGAGAGATATATATGACGATTTTGGAAAACATAAAGCATGATATTCAGACTATAAAGGACAGAGATCCTGCGGCAACTAGCACGCTGGAAATTCTCACATATTCGGGGCTTCACGCTGTGGCTTTTTACAGGGTGTCGCACTGGTTCTATGTTCACAAGCACAAGGTCATCGCAAGATGTATTTCGCAGTTTGCAAGAATGTTGACAGGTATCGAGATACACCCAGGTGCTAAGATAGGCAAGGGTCTGCTTATCGACCACGGCTCGGGTGTTGTTATAGGTGAGACCGCTGAGATTGGCGATTACTGCCTGCTGTATCAGGGCTGTACCCTTGGCGGAACAGGTAAAGACCACGGTAAAAGACACCCGACCCTTGGAAACAATGTTATGGTAGGGTGCGGTGCAAAGGTGCTTGGACCATTCACTGTGGGGGACAATGCAAAGATAGCCGCAAATGCTGTAGTTCTTGAGCCTGTGCCTGCAAACTCAACGGCTGTGGGCGTGCCTGCAAGGATAGTTAAGCAGAACGGCAAGCGCACCTGCGACCTCGATCAGGTGCATATCCCTGATCCTGTGGCTCAGGAGCTTTGCCAGACAAGAATACAGATAGCTAAGCTGGAAAAGAGAGTGGCTGAGCTTGAAAAGATCGGAAAGAAAGAGCAGTAAAATATAAGGAAAGAGGTAAAGATAAATGAACATTTATAACACGCTTACTCACAAGATCGAAAAATTTGTACCAAACGAGCCGGGCAAGGTGTCAATGTATACCTGCGGTCCTACAGTTTATCACTATGCCCATATCGGCAATCTGAGAAGCTATATAATGGAGGACGTTTTGGAAAAGTATCTCCGCTATGACGGTTATGACGTAAAGAGAGTAATGAACATCACTGACGTTGGTCATCTTACTTCTGACGGCGATACAGGCGATGATAAAATGCTCAAGGGCGCAAAGCGTGAGCATAAGACTGTTATGGAGATCGCAAAATTCTACACTGACGCTTTCTTTGAGGACTGCAAGAAGCTAAATATCAAAAGACCTGACGTTGTTGAGCCTGCAACGGGCTGTATTGGTGATTTTATCAAGGTGATATCTGCTCTTATGGACAAGGGCTATGCTTATGAGGCAGGTGGAAACATCTATTTTGATACTTCAAAGCTGAAAGAGTATTATGTTTTCCACAACTTTAATGAGGAAGATCTTGAGGTCGGCGTTCGTGAGGGCGTTGAGGAGGACACAAACAAGCGCAACAAGGCTGACTTTGTACTGTGGTTCACAAAGTCTAAGTTCGATGATCAGGAGCTTAAGTGGGATTCCCCTTGGGGTGTGGGCTACCCTGGCTGGCATATCGAGTGTTCATGTATCTCCATGAAGCACCTTGGCGAAAGACTTGACATTCACTGCGGTGGTATCGACAACGCTTTCCCACACCACACAAACGAGATAGCACAGTCTGAGGCTTATCTTGGTCACAAGTGGTGCAACTACTGGTTCCATATCCTGCACCTTAACACAAACAGCGGAAAGATGTCAAAGTCTAAGGGCGAGTTCCTTACTGTTTCACTGCTGGAGTCAAAGGGCTATGACCCACTGGTATACAGATTCTTCTGCTTGCAGTCACACTACAGAAAGTCACTTGTTTTCACATACGAAAACCTTGACAATGCAAAGACAGCATACAACAAGCTCACTGCAAGGATAGCACAGCTTATGGCTGACAAGAAGCCTGACGAGGTGGTGGAGCTTGCTGATTTTGAGAAGTTCAAGGGTAGCTTCAAGGCGGCACTTGATGACGATATAAACACTTCAAATGCTATCACTGTTCTGTATGACGTTCTTAAAGCTGACACTAACAATGAAACAAAGCTTGCCCTTATCGAGGATTTTGACAAGGTGCTTTCACTTGGTCTGATAGAAGCTGCAAAGAAGCTCAGTGCTGACGGTGAAGAGGATATCCCTGAGGAGGTCAAGGTGCTTGTTGAGGAGCGCAAGGCTGCAAGAAAGGCAAAGGACTTTGCTAAGGCTGATGAGCTGAGAGATAAGATAGGCGAGCTTGGCTATATCGTTGAGGAAACAAGACAGGGTACAAAGATAAAGAAAAAGTAAAGGAGCGTTAAATGAGCAAAAATAAACAGGATCTGGGTCCATACCGCAGAAAACAGTTTCAGACGTATTTTCAGTTTTCACTTATAGCAATTTGCTTTGTTATAATCTTTGTTCTCTTTTACGCCTGTACTGGCAGCAGCAAGAACGATATAGACTATACTGATGCAAAGGTGATACAGATGGATGAACCTGCCGATGACAGCCCTGTGGTGGTTTTTGAAACAAACAAGGGAACTTTCAAGGCTGTGCTTTTCCCTGATGAAGCACCGAACTATTGCAAGTTTTTCACTGGACTTGTGGAAAAGGGCTATTATGACGGCACTTATGTGAGCATGGTGCAGGACGGTGTGTATTTTATAGGCGGAACAAAGCAGGCTGACGGTCAGACAACTTCTGACACTGACACCACCACTATCGAGGCGGAGTATTCAAAAAACCTGTGGCCTTTAAAAGGTGCGCTTTGTGCATACACGCAGGAGCAAGGTCACTTGTTCAGCAAGAAGAAGGTTTCAAACAGCTATCTTCTTTTTGTTGATAACTATGACCTTACCGAGGAGGAGCAGGCGGAGCTTGACAGCAAGCTTGCAGACAGCAACAATATCCCTGAAGATATTACCGATGCTTTTGAGAAATATGGCGGTGTGCTGAATTTCTCTCAGCAGTATACTGTTTTCGGTCAGGTATATGATGGTTTGGATATTTATGACGAGATATGCGGTACTGATGTGGCTGACTCTGAGACGCTCAAGCCTAGGGAGGACATACAATTCACAAAGGTGTATATGTCTACCTACGGAGAGAATAAAAACAGCAATGCTTTTGCAGGCAGTGCGGATAGTTCTGAGGTTTCTGAGAGTGCGGTCGACAGTGCAGACACAAGCTCGGAGATGTAATTTAATCATATCTATTAAAGCGAACGGGTGGATGCCTGTTCGCTTTTTATATTCACTGAAAATTCATTATTTATTTGTTTATTTCACTATAAATTTGTATTAAGCTCTGCTATACTACTCTTTAGAACATAAAGATTTTAACATTGCTTTTGTATGAGTCAAGGCTTAAAATCAGAAGATTTTATACTTAATATAAGAATATGAAACAAAAATTATATTATATTAGACATGACGGCTTATATTGTAAATTACATTAATAACGTTAGCCGAGCCACAGTTCTTGACTTTATGAGCTTATTGTGGTAAACTTAAAACCAAGTCCATGTGTGAAAAAATTCCGGCAGTCCTGGATCATATGTGCGTTGAGCCGAGGGTTAAGCTTTCAAGGGTGTTGGACGATATTAACGAATTTTTTTTAGTAACAGAATAGGCAGGAAGGTCCTGTCTTTAAAATAGGAGGAAAATTTATGAGCGAATACAAGATCTACTCATTGCATATGGGTAAGGCAAAATGTGCTGTTGATTTGGGCGATGGCTCTGAGCGTGGAGAGTATGTGAATCAGGATTATATTCTCAACAAAATGGGCAGACCACACAGAAGCATAAGCCTTATGTACTGCTACTATCCGCTGGATAAGGAGTTCCCTGGAAGAATTTCTGAGGTAATGAAAGACGAAGATGTTTCTTTTGCATGGGATTATCCATATGATGATTATTTCACATACAAGGGCGGTCTTGAGGGCAACACAGAGGGCGAGCCTTTTACCTTCATGAGAGATGTAAGACGTCATGGACAGGACGTTACACTCACACTTACAGTTGACCCACACGTTTCAGACGAACAGCTTATCGCTATTGCAAATGACCTTAGACCTTTCGGCAGACTTCTTCTTAGAATAAACCATGAAGCTACAGGCAACTGGTTCTCATTCAACAAGAGATGCACTTATCAGGAAGTTGCTGATTTCTACTGCCGTTTCAATAAGATACTTAAGGAATATGCACCAAACGTTTCTACTATTCTTTGTATCGGCGGAGTTGAGGATCCTAATAAGAAGGAGATCGAAAAGGAAGCTGAGTTTTCACAGGCTGTCAAGGAGACAGACATCTGGTCTGTTGACAAGTACATGGCTCTTCACTGGGGTTGGCCTTATGACGTTGCTGAAAGAGGCGGCACAAGCCACAGCAGAAGCAAGGTCAAGGACATATACGATATGACAAAGCGTTCTTTTGAGAGATTCAAGGAGATAAACGGCGGTGTTGCAAAGCCAATGGTCATGAGCGAGTTCAACGCTGACGGCGATGTTACAGGTCCATATGATCAGGCAGCAATGGTAAAGGAATTCTGCGATATGCTCAAGGCTGACGGCGAGGACTGGTTCTCAGGCTTCACATTCTATCAGTTCAGAGACAGAGGACGTCTTGGTCTTGAGATTCAGGACCCCAACTATGCTGACTGCGGTATCGAGCAACCTGTTATGAAGACATACAAGGAAATAATCCACGATGATTTCTTCAAGCCTGCAATGACAAGAGGCGACGAGGTTACACTGCCATGCACGCTTCGTTGGGGCGGTTCTGAGGACGCTGAGGGTCTTGAGATCCCTCTCCACTTTGAAAAGAATCCACACTTCTGCGAGGTTATATTTGATGATGATTCAAACATCATGATGGAGATAAACGGCAAGTGGTTCTATAAGTCACCTGAGGCAAAGACGATCGACCTTATGGCAGCTTTCTTTGAGAAGCCGCTGGAGGGTGAGGCTGATCTGACTCTCAGACTTTTTGCTCCTCCTGCAAGCGGTGAGAATGATCTGTCTATTGAGGACGGACTTATGAACAGCTACACAGAAATCAAGAAGCTTCCTAATATCCGTATCAGATTCGAGCCAGTTGAGCTTTAATTTCAGACATAATTTAAGGGACGGTTTTGCCGTCCCTTTTTGTGTGATATTTCGGCTTATATAAACGAGTGTAGGTAAACGGGCGAACAGTGTTCGCCCCTACAATAAAAAGCCGTTTACTGTAGAAAAATTCGTACATTAAACGGCTTTTTTTGGTTATTTATCACACGGTGCTTGTCTTGACATTATCTGCATTGCGGCTTTAAGACCGTCAACGGCGGCGGACATTATGCCTCCTGCATAGCCTGCACCCTCGCCGCAGGGATAAAGATTTTCCACTGAGAGAGATACCATATCTGCGTTTCGTGTAATGCGAACAGGGGAGCTTGTACGGGTTTCAGGTGCGGTGAGCATTGCACCTTTATCGCCGAAGCATTTCATTTTTCGTGAGAAATTCTGCAAGCCGCCCTCCAGCATATCCGTCACGAATTTAGGGAATACATCACGAAGCTCTGTCGCCTTACAGCCAAGTGCATAGGTAGGTGAAACCGTGCCTGCTATTTCAGGCTTGCCATCAAGAAATCCGCCAACTGTCGTGCCTGCGCCTTTATATGAGCCTGTGAGAGTATAAGCTTTTTGCTCTATAGACCGTGCGAAAGCCACTCCGTCAAGTGGGCAGTGACCAAAGTCGTCAGGGGTAACGGCCACGACAACTGCAGCGTTTGCGTTTTCACCGTCACGGGCAAACTCGCTCATGCCATTTGTGACAGTGCCTCCGCTTTCAGAAGCTGACGGCACAACTGTACCGCCTGGACACATACAAAAAGTGTAAACACCTCTGCCGTTTTTATCACGCCATGAAAGCTGATATTCACCCTTTGGAAGCAGTGGATTGCCTGCATGGTCACCGTATAAGCTTTCGTCAACAGCCGCCTGCTTATGTTCTATTCTTGCGCCAACAGAGAACGGCTTGGGCTCTAGAAAGATGTTTTTGCACTGCAAAAGCTCAAAAGTATCCCTTGCGGAATGACCGATAGCAAGTATAACGGCAGACACTTTTTCGTTCTTGTCACCTGCTGATATAGTCTGCACTTTTCCGTTAGCGATAGCCAGATCAGTGAGGGCAGTGTCAAATCTTACCTCGCCCCCAAGCTCTATTATCCTTTTTCGGATAGCCGTGACGATATTTCGCAGATTGTCAGTGCCGATATGCGGCTTAGCTTTTGTGAGGATCTCTTTCGGCGCACCGAAATCCACGAAACGTTCAAGAACATATCTGCAAAGAGGGTCTTTTATTCGTGTGGTGAGCTTGCCGTCAGAAAATGTGCCTGCACCACCTTCACCGAATTGCACGTTGCAATTGGTGTCAAGCTCGCCTGTGAGCCAGAATTTCTGTACCGATGCAGTACGTTTTTCCATTGAGCTGCCACGCTCTAAAATAATCGGTCTATATCCCTGCTCGGCAAGGGCAAGCCCTGCGAACATTCCTGCTGGTCCAAAACCTGCAATGACAACTTTGCCCTCTGCTTTTTTTGTGGATATGACAGGTTTGTAAACACTGCGCTCAACATAGGTCAGGGAAGTGTTCTTCTCACAAAGCTTCTTTTCAAGGTCGGCACTGTCAAGTGTCACGAAAACTGAGTGGACAAAGTGAATGTCGTTGCGCTTTCGTGCATCAAGAGAGCTTTTGTGTATCTCGCAGTCTATGGCGTGCTTTGAGGCACTGCCTAGCTTTTTCAGAGCGGCGGAGATAACTTCCTGCTCTGATGCGTTAAGGGGGAAACTTATTTGATTTACTATTATTGGCATATATCCTCCTGCGTTTTTACCGAAAAATCGGGACGAATAGATCGTCCCGATAAAATTCTATTAGTCTGAAACAACTATCTGTATCTCGTTTTTGCCGAAACCCCAAACGTTGTTGTAGGTCGGTGAATAGATTATAGCCTCTCGAGCATAAGAACCAGAGTCAATTATGTCGCTGAGATTGACCTCAGCGTATAAGTCGCTGTCTTTAAGATTGTTTATCACATCTTCAGGACCGTAGACCTTGACGTTTGTGAGCTTTTTTGTTTCTATCTCAGTGGACTTGCCTGACGGCTTGCCCGTTGCGATGATATGGTCTGATGTTATGGTGAACTCCTTCGAGGTGTATCCCTCTGAGTCAAAGGATACACGAACGTTTTCATCGCCATTCATATTGATCTCACCTGAGTTAAGAGGAATCTTGAAGCTGAACACCTTTGCAAGGTTTATCTCTGAAAGTTTTATGGAGCCGATAGTGAGCGTTTCTGTATCTGAGTCGTCAAGATTTGGCGATACCACAGATATCTCTTCCTCGGAAAGCTTCAGTGGCAGTGAGCTGACATCAAAATTATCGGTACAATTAGAGATATCTACCTTTAGCTTTGCTGTCTTTTTCTTGTAGATAACAAAATTCACATCGACAGACTTTGTATCCTTGACTTCTATTTTAGATGGATCAACAACGTTGTCGTCATCGTCATAGAATACGATATCCTGTGTGTTGATAGTCGTGTCCTCGGATATTTTCTTTGATTTTGAGATCTGTGCCACTGCTTTGCTTATGTTGTCAAGGTCATTTTTCGGACCTTCAACTGTTATCTCGCTTGGCGATGTGGTAGTTTCTTTAAGGATATAGCCCTCCTCAGCGCTTATGAGCGGGGCTTCTGCGGTGAGTGGGATAGTCTTTGTGGTAAGTCTGTCAAACTCCACAGAAACAGTGTCAGGGTTGACAGAAACTACAGTTACCTTGTCGGTGGAATGTGATGACTTGACGTCGATGTCAAGGTCGTAGGTACCCTCTTTTGTTACGTCATCAAGATTGACAGTTGCCACAAGATCTGCGGCAGTATAGCTGCCTATCTCATAGTTCATGCCCTTTATCTCAACGTCTACGGAGATATCCTTATAGTTGAGTGCGGAAAGTCCTTTTTCTTTTGCCTGCGTTCCGTCCAGCGAGAACACAACAGGAACGTTTGTTATAGTCTTGTTTATTGTAGGATACTGAGTGATAGAAAGGGCGAACCATACTATTACAGCAATGATTATGGAAAGTATTCTCAGACCAAAGTCTGCACCATGGCGATTTTCTTTTTTAGCCTTTTTTACTTTTTCCATTTTGAAATCACCCTTCCTGCAAAAGAATTTTCTCTAATGGAATTAGCGTCCTTTTCAGGCAAAAGACGATTGTCCAGAAGTCTTTTCAGAGAGTCCTTTGAATATCCCCTGGTAAGCTCTCCGTTTTCGGCAACTGAGATGTTGCCTGTTTCCTCAGATACCACGACGACTATTGCGTCAGAGTTTTCGCTCATTCCGATAGCTGCACGGTGTCTTGAACCGAGTTGTTTGTTTATAAGTTCGTCTTTCTGCGGCCTTGGCAAGAAACAGCCTGCCGCAAGTATTATTCCGTCTCTGATTATTACAGCACCATCATGGAGCGGTGTATTCGGGAAGAATATGTTTCCGAATATCGCTGTTGACGGTATGCAGTTGAGTATCGTTCCTGTAGCTATCTGTTCCCCAAGCTTTGTCTTTCTCTCACAGATTATAAGCGCACCTGTTTTGGTGGAAGAAAGACTTGCGGCAGAATCACATATAGCGTCAATAGCTTTTTTCCAATGTTCGGTGTTGTCGTCAGAGTCACTTGAGCTAAAGAAATTAAAGCCGCCCAGACTTGTTCGTCCAACCTTTTCAAGAACACGTCTGAGTTCAGGCTGAAACATTATGATAAGAGCAAGGAAGCCCCACTGGAAGCAGATCTTCAGCAAAAATCTGATAGTTTGCAAATTAAAGAATACTGCAAGAAGGTAGCAACCTATAAGTATAAGGATACCTTTTGTGAGCTGCTGCGCCCTTGTTTCACGAATAAGCTTTATGCCGTGGAATATCAGAAAGGAGAGGATAGCAATATCGACAATGTCATTAAGACCTATTGATGTAAAAACGCCCCAAATAGCGTTTATAACATAAGCGATACTGTCAAGCATAGTTCACACCCTTTCGATAATTTCTGTAAATGTAATGAAAAAAACAAAACAAATACAGACGATTTTATATATATTAATAGTATATCATATTTTTTCGCAAAGTACAAGGGTTGAACAAGATTTTTTTTAATAAAAAGCGGACCTTTTTCAGTCCGCTTCTCTATCAGCTCTCTTTTGGAAGATAAAATCTTCCTGAGAGTTTTTGTGTTTTTACCTCGTTTATGAAGGCTTTCGGATCGGCTTCTTTTACAGCGTGTATGACCTTTTTGGTCTGTGCCGCTGATACTACTGAATAGACGATCTGTCTTTCGCAGTGTTCATAAGACCCCTCGCCGTCAAGTATGGTCGCACCATGCTGGCTCACTGCATAAATAGCGTCTGCTATCTCTTTGGGCTTGTTTGTTACGATAAGCAAGGTGCTTTGCTGGAATTTTTTGTAGAGCATATGCAAAACGGTTGTTGAAGCATATTGAAAGATGATAGAATACAGTGCCTTGTCCCAGCCGAACATAAAGCCTGCAACGCATAATATGACCGCATTGAAGCCAAGTATAACATTGAAGGTGTCCATATTGCTTTTCTCTGAAAGATAAATGGATATAAAGTCCGTTCCACCTGATGTTGCACCACGATTAAGGCAGAGGCTAATGGCAACGCCGTTTATCATTCCTCCAAAGATGCTTATGAGAAGCACGTCCTGGGTGATTATGTGGTCGGGGATAAGGTCGGTGAAAAAGCTGTTGAGCAGTATCATCACGCAGGAAAAAGCCGTGAACTTTTTGCCGATAAATCTGAAACCGATATACACGGGGATTATGTTCAGAGTTATGTTTATGATGCTGAACGGAAGCATTATGCCTGCAAGCTGTTTCACTGCACGCTGTATGAGTATGGACATTCCTGTCATTCCGCCTGGGTAAAGACCGCCTGTGTTTACAAAGGTCTTTGTGTTTAGCGCCATCAGAAAGGCGGCGACAGTCACGGCGATAATTGTGAAAATGTCTTTTCTGATATCTTTTTTCATGGCTTTGCCACTCCTTTCATATGTCAGCAATTATTCTCCTTTAAGCTCGGCAAATTTTTTCTGCATGGTAGGGTTATTTTTGGTAAGGCTCTTGATAGTGAGAGCGTCAGCCTTTTTGTTAGCAAGGCGCAGATTGTTTTCTGATGAAATAAGATTTTCTTTTATCTTTGTGAGATGTGCTATAGACTTGTCTATTTCTGTGATAGCTTCGCCAAAACGTCTGCTTGCAAGTTCATAGTTTCGGGCAAAGCCCTCCTTGAAAGTGTTGATGTTTTGCTCAAACATTGTGATGTCGATATTCTCGTTGCGCACCTTTTCGAGCTCTTCCTTATAGGAAAGGGTATTCATGGCGGCATTTCTCAGTATGGTGATTATCGGTATAAAGCACTGAGGTCTGACTACATACATTTTATCATAAGCATATGAAACATCTGTGATGCCTGCGTTATAAAGCTCGCTGTCGCTTTCCAAAAGTGAAACAAGTACAGCGTATTCACATTTTTTCTCACGCCTGTCCTTGTCAAGCTCTTTGAAGAAATGCTCGTTCTTTTTCTTGGTGGAGGTGGTGTCCTGCTCGTTTTTCATTTCAAACATTATGGATATTATCTCCACACCGTTTTCATCACATTCACGGTAGATAAAGTCACCCTTGCTTCCTGAGCTTGCGTCGTTATCCTTGTCAAAATAAGCGTTTCTGAATGCGGTAGCTCTTATCTTGTTGAACTCGTTCATGCAGTGCTGTTCAAGGCTCTCGCCCACCATTTTTGTAGACAGACGGCTTTTTAGGTCTTTGTAGTATGCGATAGCTTCGTCCTTGCTTTTTATCTGTGCATTAAGCTCTGCAATAGTGGAATTTTTCTCACTTTCCACTTTTGAAAGTGCAGTGGTAAGCTCCAAAGCCTTTTCAGTATCCTTATTTTTGATATCTGTTTCAAGACGTGTTATCTCCGCTTTATATTCATTTTCTGACTTTTGCATTTGCAGAGTATGCTCAGAATTCAGCTGCTGTATCTGCATATCACGCTGAGATATCTCCTGCCTGAGCTTATCCTTTTCGCTGTTGAATTGCGATCTTGCTTTCTCCACAGCCATTGATATGGCAAGTTCTTTTTCTGTGGTCATAGATTTGGTCTGAGCAGTAAGCTGTGCGATAAGCTTTTCGTTTTGACTTATCTGCTCCTTTAGCTGTTCAAGCGTTTTTTCATACTCGGCTCTTGTGCTTTCCTGAGCCTTTGTGACTGCAAGCGTCTTTTCGCTCTCACCGTTAGCCGCAGCCGCTTTCAGCTTTTGTATCTCCATATCCTTATCATTGACAGCCTTTGTATACTTGCTGTCAAAATCAAGCTTGGCAAGTTTCAAAGCCTTGTCTTTTTCATCAGCCACACGCTTGTCAAGCTCTTTGTCAAACTCCGCAGTTTTTACCTGTGCCACGATAGCCGCATAGCCCTGCTCATCTACCTTGAAAACTTCTCCGCAGTGGGGACATTTTATTTCAGACATTTTATGTACCTCCGATTTCTTATTTTTTCTTTAATATGATTATATCATATTTTATTCCCTTATACAAGAAATGAAGAAGATTTTTTTACGACAAAAACGCAGGAACGTATTACCACGCTCCTGCGTTTGCGGCTTATCAGCCAAGTATTCTCTTTATATCTTCTTCAGTGGTGCTGATAGGAGTAAGCTGGAACTTATCAACCAAAACGTCAAGCACGCCCTTTGAAACGAATGCAGGGAGGGTCGGTCCGAGGTAGATGTTCTTTATGCCCAATGAAAGCAGGGTGAGAAGTATGCACACTGCCTTTTGCTCATACCATGAAAGCACAAGCGTCAGCGGCAGATCGTTCACGCCGCAGTCGAATGCCTCGGCAAGTGCAAGGGCTATCTTTATGGCTGAGTATGCGTCATTACACTGTCCGCAGTCAAGTATCCTTGGTATGCCGTCGATAGTGCCAAGATCCATATCGTTTATGCGGTATTTTCCGCAGGCAAGAGTGAGGATAAGGCTGTCAGGTGGCGTGAGCCTTGCGAAGTCGGAATAGTAACTTCTGCTCGGTGACGCACCGTCACAGCCGCCTATGAGGAAGAAGTGCTTTATCTTGCCCTCTTTCACAAGGCTTATTATCTTTTCGGCATTTGACAGCACTGCGTTGTGTGCAAAGCCTGTTGTTACTGTGTGACCGCCGTTCATGCCTGTCATTTCCTTGTCCTCATCATAGCCGCCGCACTCAATGGCTTTTTCTATAACAGGCGTAAAATCCTTGTCGTCGCCAATGTGCACAAGTTCAGGATATGACACGATAGAGGTGGTGAAAACTCTGTCGCAGTAGCTTTGACGGACAGGCATTATGCAGTTTGTTGTGAAAAGTATCGGTGCAGGGATATTGTGAAATTCCGTCTGCTGATTTTGCCAGCCTGTGCCGAAATTGCCCTTTAGCTGCGGATAGGCTTTGAGCTTTGGATAACCATGGGCAGGGAGCATTTCACTGTGAGTGTAGATATTCACTCCTTTATCTTTGGTCTGCTCAAGGAGAAGTTTCATATCGTGCAGGTCATGACCGCTCACGACGATAAAAGGCCCTTTTTCAATGGTCAGTGGAACTTCTGTAGGGACAGGGTCGCCGTATGCGTCAGTGTTTGCGGCGTCGAGAAGTGCCATACATTTCAGGTTCACATTGCCTGTTTCAAGAACCAGCCCCAACAGCTTTTCAGGGTCGCTCTCACTGCCTATGGATCGCAGAGCCTTGTAGAAAAAGTTTGTCACCTCGCTGTCAGTTTTGCCAAGTGCCTGTGCGTGATAAGCATACGCCGCCATACCCTTTATTCCGAAGAGGATAAGTGATTTCAGCGAGCGGATATCCTCATGATCGTTCCACAGTTTTTTCATGTCGTAGTCATCAAACTTCTGAGAGTTGATGCGGTTTCGCTCAATGTGTATCTCTTCTGTGAGCTGTTTTATGGTGACATTATTGAAGTTCACGTTCGTGATAGTCGTAAAAAGCCCTTTGAGTATGAGCATATCTGTTTTTTTAGTTGACGAGCCATTTTCTGCGGCGTTTGCAAGGGCAATTAGTGCGCCGATAAGCTCGTCTTGATAAACTGCTGTGTCGGCTTTTTTGCCGCATACGCCTACTTTTCCGTCACAGCCTGTGTTGTGTGCTGTCTGCTGACACTGGAAACAAAACATATCTTTCACTGGTAAGACCTCCGTATATTTGTGATAGGTCTATTATGTACCGATATGTGAAATTTATTCCTGAGTTTTATGAGAAAAACAGCCTTACAGCCAGTGCAGAGAATACAAATCCCATAAGGTCTGAAAGGCACGCCGCCGCAAATACCGAGGGATAAGTCTTTTGTTTTATGGCTGAAAAATATACTGCTATTGTGTAGAATGTCGTTTCCGTTGAACCCATTAAAACGCTTGCCACACGTCCGCTGTAGCTGTCAGGGGAAACGCTTGAAAGAATGGTTTCAAGGCAGGCGAGTGCGCCGCTCCCTGAAATGGGTCTGACTATGGCAAGGGGTATGCACTCTTCTGGAAAGCCTAGAAAAGTGGTCACAGGTCGGAGCAGTTTTGCTATAATATCAGCCGCACCTGATGATGTGAACATTCCCACTGCTGTCATAAGCAGAATGAGCATTGGTATCAGCCCCACGGCGATTTTGAGGTTTTCAGTCGCACCCTCGCAGAACACATTCACTATATCCACCTTTTTTACAAGCCCATAGCAAAGTATAAAAACCATAAGCGCAGGCACGAAAATGTCACCGAAATTCATGGCGTTCGTCCTTTCTGAGGTTGAGGGCATAGACCATAAGACAGCCTGCGGTCACGGAGATAAGGGAGGAGAAAATGATAGCAGGCGTTACGTCAAAGGGGGATACTGCACCATGCTCAAGGCGCATTGCCGCAATGGTGGAGGGGATAAGCTGAATGGAAGCCGTGTTAAGCACCACAAGCATAGAAATGCACTTCTTTCGTGCCGCAGGCGGAAGCTTCTGCATGGCTTTCACTGTGGCTATGCCTGAGGGTGTGGCGGCATTGCCTAATCCTAAAAGGTTTGCGGTCAGGTTCATTGTCACGGCATTCATGACCTCGGGGCAGTGTGCGGCATCTCTGAATAGTAGCCTAGTGACAGGGGATAGCATACGGGCAATGACCGCTGTTATGCCAGCCTTTTCACATATCTTCATAAGTCCGCCCCAAAGACACATCGAGCCACTCAGGTATATGACAAGCTCCACCGCTTTGTTACATCCTTCAAGAGAAGCCACTGATACTGCTGTCATGTCGCCTTTAAGAAAACCGCATAACAAGGCGGATAGGGACAATATCACAATTATTACGCTTAATATAATTAACACTCCTTTCAGCTAGTATTCATATCAAGTTAATATATAAAAAACTTTGACAATAAGTGTGAAATTTTGGTGATAACGCTTGACAAATGTAATTATGTTTGTTATAATATGTTTATCATAAGATTTATGTTAAATGAAATACTATTTTTGTGTTTCAAATTAATTTAAAGGGGATTGATTTTATGAAATCTACAGGAATTGTAAGAAAAGTTGACGAGCTTGGAAGAATAGTTCTTCCTATCGAGCTCAGAAGAACCTACGACCTTGCTGTTAAGGACGCTATCGAGATCTATACAGATGATGACAAGATCATTCTGAAGAAGTTCCAGAGAACTTGTATCTTCTGCGGAAGCGGTGAAGAGTGCGTTGAATACAAGGGCAAGACAATTTGTGCAGCTTGTATGGCAGAGCTCAAGGGTGAAACTAAGTAATTACATATTTGTAGTAATATTGTGAAAAATAGCAGGACGGACATGAAAGTGTTTGTCCTGCTTAATTTTATGTATGAAAAAAAGCGTGTATGCAAAAAACATACACGCTTTTTTTACAATATTAGTTTTTTGAAATCATCTTCGCTGCCATTAAATACCGTCATGTGGAGATATTCGCCGCTTTCATAGAATGAGAATTTTACACGGTTGGTATAAGTCCAAAACGTCCAATTCATATCCTCGTCAGGCTTTGAAAACAGGCTCTCATACCATATCTTGTCCTTGTTAAATCTGCTGTCTGAAGCAACGATGTTTTTGTACGTCCGTTCTGTGCAGTATATGACAGGTCTTACGCCGTATTGCTTTTCTATCCTGTCGCAGAAGTCTGCAAGGTTATCTGCGGCTTCGTAATAGTCAGGTGGCAGAAGTCTGTAAAGTCCTCTCAGTCTTACCTCCACTGCAGGGATAAGCCTGCCGCTTAGATCCTCGCCCACAGCATTTATGAAATGCTCTGCCTGCTTAGTGCCGTCAGTATCAAATTCAAGCACATGATATGCTCCCACTGATATATCAGTGTCCTTTGAGCCGTTCCAGTTGTCACGGAACGCACCGTCCTCAAAGGTAGTGCCTTTGGTGGCTCTTATATAGGCGGTCTGGATATTCTGCTTAGCAAAACTCTTCCAGCGTATCTCGCCCATTGACTCTGTTACAACAGGTCCTCTTATTGGATAGTCACGCTTTTTCGGCTCATTGAACCACAGTCTGCCTGTATACAAAAGCACCGCAATGTTTATCACAAGCACAACTGCACACAGTATTATCAGCCGTTTTACGAGCTTTTTCAGAAATCTGTGACGCGGCTTTTCTTCCTCGCAGACCTCGTAGTTTGTGTAGTTTGAAAGGTCACGATCGTCATACTCGCTGTCTATTTTGTTTATAGCTTCCTTGTCAAGCTTGAATTTCTTGCTGCGTTTCATTAGCAGTATCCTCTCGGTTAAATTCCTCAGAATTTGCGATAAGCTCCGCAAAGGTATATGTGTCAAGCTTGTTCCTTAACATTTCAGATATCTCGTTAAAAGCTTTCTGATAACAGCAGATACCGTCTGCACCTCTGTTGCAGGTGCAGTCTGGGGAAAGACATCTTGAAAAATAATATGTACCCTCTATGGCTTCAAGAACGTCTTTCAAGGTAAGCTGTGCAGGGTCTTTATTTATGATATAGCCCCCCTGCGTGCCTTTATATGACTTCACTATATCAGCCGCAACAAGCTTTCTCAATATCTTCAGCGCAAATCGAAGTGTAACGCAGGCATCATTGGAAATGGTCTTTGCGTCCATTTTGTCTCTTTCGCGGCATAGAACGGATACTATTCTTACTGCGTAATCCGCCTCAAGTGTTATAAACATTTATTTCCTCCGAAACTTAGTCAAGATAATCTCTTACCTTGTTGCTCCTGTTAGGGTGACGGAGCTTTCTGAGAGCCTTTGCCTCTATCTGACGTATTCTCTCACGGGTAACGTTGAACTGCTGACCTACTTCTTCAAGAGTTCTTGAACGTCCGTCCTCAAGACCGAAACGCAGTCTGAGCACCTTCTCTTCTCTCTCTGTAAGAGTGGAAAGCACCTGATTTATCTGCTCTTTAAGAAGCACAAGTGAAGCGGCTTCTGCCGGAGCCGGAGCGTCATCATCAGGGATAAAGTCGCCAAGATGTGAGTCCTCCTCCTCGCCGATAGGTGTTTCAAGAGAAACAGGGTCCTGAGCGATACGCATTATCTCTCTTACTCTTTCAACGCTCATATCAAGCTCTTTTGCTATTTCCTCAGGTGACGGATCATGACCGTTCTTGTGGAGAAGCTGTGAGGATACTTTCTTTACCTTTGTGATAGTTTCTACCATGTGTACAGGTATTCTGATAGTTCTTGCCTGATCGGCGATCGCTCTTGTTATAGCCTGTCTTATCCACCATGTGGCATATGTGGAGAATTTGAAGCCCTTTGTATAGTCGAATTTTTCAACGGCTTTGATAAGACCCATGTTGCCTTCCTGGATAAGGTCAAGGAAGCTCATTCCTCTGCCCACATATTTCTTTGCGATAGAAACAACAAGTCTGAGGTTTGCTTCTGCAAGTCTTTTTCTTGCTTTTTTAGCGTCCTTTTCATTGCCGCTGGACATCTTTTCTGCAAGCTGTATCTCCTCCTCTGAGGTAAGAAGCGGCACTCTGCCTATTTCCTTAAGGTAGATCTTGACCGGGTCGTCGATAGCGATCCCGTCAGTTGAAATGGAAATATCAACGCCGTCCTGATCCAGATCGTCTTCTGGGTTTACCATGTCAAGGCTGTCGTCGGTGATGATATCATCAATTATCTCAATATTATTTGCGGCACAGCTATCATAGAAGCTGTCCATTTGCTCGACGTCATAGTCGAGCTTTTCAAGAGCGTCAGTTATCTCTTTTGTAGTGAGCTTGCCTGTAGTTTTGCCGTGTTCCATAAGGTTATCAAGTATCTGTTTCTTGTCTGTCATTTCAAACACTCCAATCTCAATTTTTACATCGGTTGATCTTTGCTAATTCTTTTTGCGCATTTCTTCAAACTTTTTGAAGAAGTCATCGTCGGATATATCCTCCTGTTTCTCCTTCGGCTTGTAGTTTAAAAGCACATTTATATAATCCTCAGCGACCTTGGCGTCAATGCCCAGTTCGCTGTATTTTTCCAGTATCTCCGTTATCTTACCCACTTCCTCGGGTGAAAATTCACCATTAAAAGATGATACAGAGCAATCCTGCAGATCGGTTATCTTGCTCGTCAGGCTTTCGTAAACACGCCTATTGAAGCTGGTAACGAATTTGTCGGGCGGAAGCCTTTTGAGAACATCTCCGCAGGCGTCATGATTATTGTAGAGATAATATATGATACCCGCTTCAGCGGCGGATTCTCGTCTGTGTTCATTGGCTTCGGGGTTTATGGTGTCACGCTTGTCAGCGAAGGTTATAGTGCGAGTCCATTCCTTTTTGCTATACTGATAGCGACGGTTTTTAAGTATAGCATTAAGTTCTGCATTGACAGTTGTGATGCTCACATTCTGTTCAGCCGCCACCTTTTTTGCGTATATCTCACGCTCAGTAGGGGAGCTTATATCCGCAAGGACTTTATAGGCTTTTTTGAGATAATCTATCCTGCCTATATCAGTGTCCATATCAATGCCGTCTTTGCATTTTTCTAGCTCAAACTCTATTGCACCGTCTGATTTTTTCAGCAAATGGCGAAAGTGGTCTGCTCCGAATTTGTTTATGTACTCATCAGGGTCTTTTGCACCGTTCATTTTTATAACTGTGGTCTTAAGGCCAGTTTCACCTAGAATTTTTATTGCTCTCGTTGTTGCTTTCTGACCTGCGCCATCTGCGTCATAGCATATGACAACGTTGTCTGCATAGTTGGATATTATCTTCGCCTGCTCAGGGGTGAGCGCAGTTCCGCAGGAAGCTACGGCATTTTCAAAGCCTGCCTGATTAAGGGAAATAACGTCAAGGTTACCCTCGCACAGAAGAATGGTCTTATCTTTCACTGCGGCGTTTTTGGCGAAGTTCATGGAGAAAAGAAATCTGTTTTTTGAATACACAAGGGTATCTTTTGAGTTAAGGTATTTTCTCTTATCGTCAGGTGTGAGCGCTCTTCCGCCAAAGCCCACTATATGACCTGCAAGGTCGATAAAAGGGAACATTGCACGATTTACGAAGAAATCGAACGTATTTCGGGTATTCTTCTGTGAACGTGAGATAAGCGAGCCTTGCTCCAATTCTTCCTCGGTGAAGCCCTCAGAGAGCATATAGCTTTTCAAGGCAGACCAACTGTTTGGAGCAAAGCCCATTCCATATTTCTTTATGGTTTCAATACTGAGCTTACGTTTGTTTATAAGATAGTCAAGACATTCCTTGCCCTGTGGTGTCTTTAGCTGATGATAGAAAAACCTTGCGGCTGTTTTATTCATTTCATAGAAGCGCTTTCTGGTATCGGTGCGCTTGCTGTCATAGCCGTTATCCTCCGGAAGCGGCACTCCACCACGTTCTGCAAGGAGCTTGACAGCTTCCCAATAGTCCAGATTATTGTACTTCATTGTAAAAGTGATAACATCTCCGCCTGCTCCGCAGCCAAAGCAGTGAAAATACTCTTTGTCAGGGTGAATATGGCAGGACGGGGTTTTTTCGTTGTGAAAAGGGCAGAGGCAAACATAATCTCTGCCTGTTCTTTTGAGGGTGACATAGCTGCTCATGACCTCTGCGATAGGGTTAGCAGCTTTAAGTCTTTCTATAAAATCTATAGGCAGCGGCAAATTTCTTCCTCCTTGGGTATGCGCTAATACTTTGTCCACCCCAATGGGATAAACAGATTTTTAAAGGTCTCAATGGCAAAGCCGTCTGTCATGCCTGATATGTAATCGCAGATAGCACGGTCAATTCCGAACTGATAGGCGAGATTCATATAAAAGGCAGGCAGCTTTTCGATATGATGAACATAGTAGTCATAGAGCTTTGCTATCATGTCTTTAGCCTTGACTTCTTCTGATTTGCACTTTGGATTTGTGTACACAAAGTCAAACATAAATCTATGCAGTGCAGTGTAGGCGTCACTCACTTCGTCGTCCATATGCAGGCTTTCGGCTCCGCCCTTGATAAGCGAGGTCACAAGAGTGGTTATCCTCTCAGACTTGGATCCGCCAAGCACCTTGGTGATATTTTTCGGGATATCCTCCTCGGTCATAATGCCTGCACGAACGGAATCGTCGATATCGTGATTTATATAGGCGATAACGTCTGCAAATCGCACAACATAGCCCTCTTTCGTGTCGGCTATCATGTTAGTGTGCTTTAATATTCCGTCACGGACTTCTTCTGTGAGGTCAAGACCCTTGCCGTCTTTTTCCAAAATATCCACTACACGCAGGCTTTGCTCATAGTGGTGAAAGCCGTCAGGGCTAAGCTCGTTGAGAGCCCTTTCTCCTGCATGACCAAAAGGCGTATGACCAAGGTCATGACCCAGTGCGATAGCTTCGGTGAGATCTTCGTTGAGCCGCAAAGCCCGTGAGATAGTCCGTGCGATCTGACTTACCTCAAGGGTATGAGTAAGTCGTGTTCTATAATGGTCGCCTGCAGGGGACAGATAGACCTGAGTTTTATGCTTCAGCCGTCTGAAAGAGTTGCAGTGAAGTATCCTGTCACGGTCACGCTGGAAACACGTCCTCAGCGGACAAGGTTCGCAAGGCTTTTTACGCCCTTTTGAATCAACAGACAAGCAGGCGTTTTCGCTCAGAAATTGTTTTTCAAACAACTCGGTTTGTTCTCTCGGCAGCACAAAAATTCCCCCTTACAGTATATAAAACATACTAACTCTATATAATATATACTATAATAGTTCAAAAAAGCCTTTATTTTTACATAAAGGCTGAATGTTTTTGTATAATCACACAAATTTCATGCAAAATCAGCAAGAAGATTTGTTTCTTCTGACAATTCAAGCTTGCCGCAGGATATATCCGTAAGCTGTTTTTTCAGCTTGTCTGAAAATTCAGACTTCACAAGAAACGCAAGATCTACAGAATCGGCAAAGTCCTCTTTTTCCATTATCACGCCATATTCAGGCAGTGCATAGCTGACCTTGCCATAAAGTGTATAGTCGCAGGAAAAGGATATTCTTGAACACTCACACATTTTCATTTTTCTTGCAGCGTTCACCGCCATTGAACAACCCTGAGAATAGGCTCTTGTAAGACCGCTTGCCCCCAAAAGTATTCCACCGAAATATCGTGTCACCACCACACAAACGTCTGTAAGCCCAGATTTGTTTATTACATCAAGCACAGGCACTCCGCCTGTACCCTGTGGCTCGCCGTCGTCGCTGTATCGTGAAACGTTACCCTCTCTCAACACATAGGCATAGACGTTGTGCCTAGCCTTGCGGTTTTCGGCTTTTATCCTGTTTATAAATGCGACAGCCTCATCAGCTGTGCTGACAGGTGCGATATGCCCGATAAATTCAGACTTTTTCTCCGTAAAGCTCGCCTGAGCTTCCTCATAGATTGTTGTATATCCCATTTGGTTTCCTCATATAAAAGAAAAAAGGAACGGAATTATCCGTTCCCTTTGAAAATTAGTCAAGATTAAATCTCTTCTTGAATCTGTCAACACGTCCGCCTGTATCTACGAGCTTCTGCTTACCTGTGTAGAATGGGTGGCACTTAGAACAAATTTCAACCTTGATATCCTTCTTTGTAGAACGAGTATGGATAACATTACCGCATGCGCAAGTAATTGTTGTTTCCTCATACTTTGGGTGAATTCCTTCTCTCATTTGACTTCCTCCTTCCAAACTAAAATTATGACTCATAGAAGCCCATCATTTCAGTTTAGACAGTAGTTCTATGTAGTATTTATCAATATGCTGAACAAATCAGCTTTATTATTATACCATTATATACGTCACTTGTCAAGCACTTAACACTTTTTTTACATTTATCCTGCTTATTTCGACAAAACAAAAAGGCAACCCATCGGCTGCCCTTTGCTTGTGTAAAAATTTTGGAGAGGATGAAACGAGCTAAGAGTTTGATCTTAGTGTTTACATTCTTTTTCTTTCTCTGTTCTACATTACATATTATAGCCTTTAGGGGCTGTAACTTCAAGAACAGACAAGTTACATTTCACTACAATACTGTTACAAATTATTTCAATTTGTAACTTTAAAATAACCTTAAATTTTCCTCAAAGCAGGCTTATTATTCGTGGTCAACTCCGTATGCTGCACGGTATTCCAGCATTTTGTCAAGATACTCTTTGCCCTCAACAACACCGTCCTGAATAGCCTTGATGATATCGTTGATGTTTACGATAGAGTATACCTTTACGCCAAAGTCTTTATAAGCCTGTTCAACAGCTGAAAGGTCGGTGTCAAGAGCCTTTTCCATTCTGTCAACTGTTATCACCATGCCTGTTACGTTTACGTCTGCGGCACTTTTGAGCTTTGGCATTGACTCTCTGAGAGCCTTTCCTGATGTCATAACATCGTCGATGATTATTACCTTTTCTCCGTCTGCAAGCTTCTTTCCAACGAACATTCCGCCCTCGCCGTGATCCTTAGCTTCCTTTCTGTCAAAGCAGTAAGAAACGTCAATGCCATACTTTGTTGCAAGCGCGATAACGGCTGAAACAGCAAGAGGGATACCCTTATATGCAGGTCCGAAAAGTGTTTCAACAGGTATTTTGTTGTCAGCTATGCAATCAGCGTAAAAGCCGCCCAGCTTTGCAAGCTGTTCGCCTGTTTTATAGTTTCCGCAGTTGATGAAATACGGAGCTTTTCTTCCACTTTTAAGAGTGAAGTCGCCAAATGTGAGAACTCCGCTGTCTACCATAAATTTTATAAATTCTTCCTTGTAGGTCATATTGAACTTCCTTTCAATTATGTTATTTTGATTATACCACATTTTTCACGGCTTTGCAAGGTTTTTTTGTCTGCCGAACATAAGTCCGTGAGAGCCTGTGGCAAGGCAGAAAACACCGTGTTCACGCATATCACCGCATATTGAGTGTATAACGCCGTATTGCTGACTATCGGTGTTTATACGTGCGAAACTTTCGCCCAGATCATCAGAAATATAAAAGCCGTATTCGCCACTGATATTTCCTGTGACATACATTGCAGGAGTTTCTTCAAGCCCTTTTCCAAAGCCTATGCAGTTTATCCTGTCCTCAGGGAGAATATCACTTATACCCACGCTGTCACTCTTTATCTCGAAGCGGTAAAGTCCTTTTATGCCGTTTGCAAGCCAGAATACTCCGCTTTTATCTGGCTGTCTTGAAAGCTGATAGTGAGCGTATCGTGGACACTTTATGTCCGTTTTTATGGACACTTCTCTGAAAGTTGCACCTTTATCACGGCTGATGTAAAGCCCCAGATTTTCTCGTTCTGCTATGGCGAAGAAAAAATCGCTGTTGTAATAGTCCGAGAAAATTTTTACGTTGTGTTCATCTGCTGAGTTTCCACTGCTGTCCGTAAAAATGGACTTTTGCCATGTTTTGCCCTCATCGTCGGTATAGCAGACAGCCTTGTTAGAAAAGCCTCTGCCGCCTGCAACAGCCCACATTATGCGTTTGCCGTCGGCAGATATCGCTGTCCAACCTGAGTCTACATTAGGCTTTTCGATGTTGTCAAGCTTTTTGTCTATAAATTCAGAAAGCCCACGGGGCATGGGAAGTCTTTCCCACGTTGAACCGCAATCTTTGGATAAGATCAGACCACCTTTTGTTTTGCCCGTCCAGTTGCCACGGGGAGTTGCGACGATGTATTCGGGGTCGCTGAGGGTGAGATCAGCATTAAGGCAGGTGATGTAGCGGTCGCCATTTTCGTTTGCAAAGGAATTTTCGCACTCACTGTCATAATCTTCAAAGGCAAAGCCACCAAGGTCGCCAATGATATCTATAATGCGATTTCTGCCATGGGGAGTGGTGTATACATTAAGGTGAACAGTTTCCTCGATGCCCTCGCAGAATGGTTTGACAAGCACATCTCCGCTTGCAAGACCTGTTATCATGAACAGACCTGTTCCTGTGTTGAACAAGGCTGTGTCGCTGTCAAAAGGTGAAAGCTTTATGTCGCTTATCCAGTGGACACAGTTTCCGCCGCCGTTGTATCGTGGTTTCATGTATGGGATATTCCAATCAAAGCGGCTATATTCAAGCCTGTTCATTATTATCTTCCAGCTTTCACCGCTGTCGGTGCTTGTATAGATTATATCTCCGCCATTTTTTCGGCAGACAGTTGATAGCAAAAGCATTTTGCCATTGGAACATATTGCGCTGTAGCCGCATGGGATATGGTCCTCGGGGGTGATGTCTTTGTTAAAAACAGGCACGCCATTTTCAATGCGGTATCTGTATACCTTGCCGCCTGAAAGCGAGCCTGTGTCGCAGGCATAAGCACCCATGCCACCGTAGAATACTTCTCCGCTTGAAGCAAGAGTGATGTATATATATATGCTGTCGCTGGTGATACGCTGTGGCACGAAGCCATAATAGGAGGAGTTTTCGTACTTCATAGGGTCGGGGGCGGTGAGGGGAACGAAGCTTTTCAAGCCGTCTGTGGAGCAATACAGAGTGTGACCTCTTGTTACACCGTCAGGGGAGTTTGCTTCACCTGAACAGCCTGCTATAAAAAGTTTGCCCTCACTGTCTGTCCATATAAGAGAGATGTTTTTCTCACCAAACAGGTCTATGCTTTGCCAGCTTTCGCCCATATCCTCAGAATAGATAATTCCTGCGGTCTGAGAGCCGAAATACAGCCTGCTGTTTTTGTAAATAAGTCTGTCACCTGTGGCTCTGCCAACTTCGTTTCCATGAACGCTACATGGGATAGGCTTTTGTGTGATATTTTCACCCTTATCAGAAGATATGCAGATATAATTTGAGCGTTTATCTCCGCAGGTGAAAAACAGCTTATTTGGGTCGTTTTCGTCAAGGGCTATTGCAAGGGGATAGGTCTGTGCAGGGTCGTCTGCGGTAACTTTGTCTGCCAGATAGACCCATGTGTTTTTGTCAAAGTCATAGCGGTAGATACCGCCTATGTCGGTGCGTATATAAAGCGTTTTGCTGTCGGTGGGGTGGAAAGTGATACCTGTCACAAAGCCGCCTCCGCCTATTTTCAGATTGCCATATTCGTATTTGACAGGTGAAAGAAGTTTCATATTTTTCTCCGTTACCATTCGATAGTAGAGACGTCAACAGGGTCTTTGTTTATCTCAACTTTGTCTACCTTGCTGTTTTTTACGGTTATAACTCTGTCAGCCATTGGTGCGATTGCGGAGTTGTGGGTGATGACTATAACTGTCACACCGTCATTTCGGCAGGTATCCTGCAAAAGTCTGAGGATATTTTTACCTGTGTTGTAATCAAGAGCGCCCGTTGGTTCGTCGCAAAGAAGAAGCTTAGGATTTTTCGCCAATGCTCGTGCGATAGAAACACGCTGCTGCTCGCCGCCTGAAAGCTGGGAGGGGAAGTTGTTCATTCTGTCCTCGAGTCCCACTTTTTTCAGCACTTCTTCAGGCTTTGAGGCATGTGCGCATATCTGTGTGGCAAGCTCTACATTTTCCTTAGCAGTAAGATTATTCACAAGGTTATAGAATTGAAAAACAAAGCCTATGTCATATCTGCGGTATGTTGTGAGCTGCTTTTTATTAAAAGTGGCAATGTCCTTGCCGTCAACAAGGATCTTGCCCTCGTCGCAGGTATCCATGCCGCCGAGCATATTAAGTATAGTAGTTTTTCCTGCACCGCTTGCGCCTACTATAACAGCAAATTCGCCTTTTTCTATCTCAAATGAAACACCGTCTGCGGCATTTATGGTTATCTCGCCCATTTTGTATCTTTTATAAACGTTCTCGAATTTTACAAAGCTCATAGTCTGCACCCCCATATTGTCTTTACGTTATTGTATCACAATAATATGAACATTTCAAGGGCTTTTGCTACTTGAAATGGTGGAAGTGATATGTTATAATTGTATCTGAAATAGGCGTGAGCCTCACATTTTGACAAGGAGAGATATAAATGGAATTTCAGAAGCTTATTGAAAGCAGAAGAAGCATAAGAAAATATGACGGCAGTAAAAAGGTAACAAAAGAGCAGATAGAAACGCTCATAGCTGCCGCAACAGAAGCACCATCGTGGAAAAACTCTGAAACTGCAAGGTATTACTGCGTTCTAAGCGACGAGATGACAAAGAGGGTAAGAGAGGAGTGCTTGCCTGGATTTAACAGAGAAAGGTCTGAAAATGCGGCGCTTCTTGTAACGACTTTTGTACATACAAGAGCAGGTTTTGACAAAGAGGGTGATCCTGATAATGAAGTCGGCAATGGCTGGGGTTTTTACGATCTTGGTCTGCACAATGAGATACTTCTTCTCAAAGCGGCTGAGCTTGGCTTAGGCTCGCTTGTAATGGGCATCAGGGACGGAGAAAAGCTTCGTGAGGTGCTTGAAATACCTGAAAGCGAGATTGTAGTATCGGTTATAGCCGTTGGCTATCCTGCAGAAGCCCCTGCCAGACCTAAAAGGAGAGCTGTTGAGGATATTGCAAAGTTCTTTTAATATGGGAGTTATGCAGTTTTTTAGCTTGTATTTGTGATATTGACCTTCCTGCGCTTTAGTTTGGTCGTCAGACCTTTCTTACAGCATGGGGAGGCCTTTTTGTGCATAAAAATAAGGCGTTAGAACAAAATCTAACGCCTTATTGATATTCTTTTGAACACGAAGTCTTATCGTTTTTCACATTACAAGACTTGTGAAGTGGCTTAAAACCTTACTTCATAGCCTCTTCAACTGCAACTGCGCAAGCAACTGTAGCACCAACCATTGGGTTGTTACCCATACCGATAAGACCCATCATCTCAACGTGTGCAGGAACTGAAGAAGAACCAGCAAACTGAGCGTCGCTGTGCATTCTTCCCATTGTATCTGTCATACCATAAGAAGCAGGACCAGCAGCCATGTTATCTGGGTGCAGAGTTCTACCTGTTCCTCCGCCTGAAGCTACTGAGAAGTATTTCTTGCCCTTCTCAAGTCTTTCCTTCTTGTATGTACCTGCAACTGGGTGCTGGAATCTTGTTGGGTTTGTTGAGTTACCTGTGATAGAAACGTCTACGTTCTCTTTCCACATGATAGCAACGCCCTCGGTAACATCGTTAGCACCGTAGCAGTTTACCTTAGCTCTCAGACCATCAGAGTATGCCTTACGGAATACTTCCTTAACTTCGCCTGTGTAGTAATCCATTTCTGTTTCAACATATGTGAAGCCGTTGATTCTAGCGATGATCTGTGCAGCGTCCTTGCCAAGACCGTTAAGAATAACTCTCAGAGGCTTTGTTCTAACCTTGTTAGCCTTCTCAGCGATACCGATAGCACCCTCAGCGGCAGCGAATGATTCGTGGCCTGCGAGGAATGCGAAGCACTCTGTATCCTCTTCAAGAAGCATCTTGCCGAGGTTACCGTGACCAAGACCAACCTTTCTCTGGTCAGCTACAGAGCCAGGGATACAGAAAGCCTGAAGTCCCTCACCGATAGCAGCAGCAGCGTCAGCAGCTCTTGTGCAGCCCTTCTTGATAGCGATAGCGCAGCCTACTGTGTAAGCCCACTTAGCGTTCTCAAAGCAGATAGGCTGAATGCCCTCAACGAGCTTATAAATGTCAAGACCCTTAGCCTTGCATACGTCAGCACACTCTTCGATAGTGTTGATACCGTACTGATTGATAACAGCAAGGATCTGCTTTTCTCTTCTCTCATATGATTCAAATAAAGCCATTGTAACAAATCCTCCTTATTCTTTTCTTGGGTCAACGATCTTAACAGCGTCAGCTACTCTACCGTACTGACCCTGTGCTTTTTCAAAAGCAGTGTTAGCATCGTCGCCAGCCTTGATGAAGTCCATCATCTTGCCGAAGTTTACAAACTTGTAGCCGATGATCTCGTCATCTTCGTTAAGTGCAAGACCTGTAACATAGCCGTCTGTCATTTCAAGGTATCTAGGACCCTTTGCAAGTGTACCATACATAGTACCTACCTGTGAACGAAGTCCCTTACCAAGGTCCTCAAGACCAGCGCCTACTACAAGACCGCCCTCAGAGAATGCACTCTGTGAACGACCGTAAACGATCTGGAGGAAAAGCTCTCTCATAGCTGTGTTGATAGCGTCGCAAACGAGGTCTGTGTTAAGAGCCTCGAGAACTGTTCTGCCTGGAAGGATCTCTGATGCCATAGCAGCAGAATGTGTCATACCTGAGCAGCCGATAGTTTCAACGAGACATTCCTGGATAACGCCCTCTTTTACGTTAAGTGTCAGCTTGCAGCAGCCCTGCTGTGGAGCACACCAGCCGATACCGTGTGTAAAGCCTGAGATATCCTTGATTTCCTTAGCTTTTACCCACTTTGCTTCTTCTGGAATTGGAGCTGCACCGTGAGCAACGCCCTGAGCGATAGGGCACATTGTTTCAACTTCGTGAGAATAAACCATTATTTACATAACTCCTCTCAAATGATTTTGGTGTAAATGTTGTATATTACATACACTCGTATTATAACGCATATTTCGCCATTTTGCAATAGTATTTTATGATTTTTAATATTTTTTTCTCATTCTGTGGTAATTATAACGCTGCTGAGAGGTGCGAGTCTGAGTGGCAGCTTATAGTTTGTGGTATAAAGACCGCTGTTTATGCAGTTTGATCCACTATAAATATCACGGTCAGAGTTGAGAAGCTCTTTGTAGGCTCCGTTTTGCTCGACCTTCAGGCTATAGTTCTGATAGCTTCCGGAAAAATTGAACACCATATAAAGCGTTTTGCCGGAAGGGTCGCTTCTGCGGTAGGCATAAATGCACTGATTTTTGTTGTCTGCGTCTATCCAGCGGAAAGATGTGGAATTATAGTCGGACTTATACAGTGCAGGCTGTTCAAGATAAAGCTTGTGGAGTGCTTTCACATACTCGTGTAATGAATCGTGTATAGGATATGTAAGCAAATTCCAGCCAAGCTCTTTTTCATCACGCCATTCAAGATATTCGCCAAGCTCGTTGCCCATGAAATTGAGTTTCTTGCCAGGGTGAGTGAACTGGAAAGTATACAGTGCCCTTATGGTAGCAAACTGCTCCTGCTGACTGCCGAACACCTTATCCACCATGGTTTTCTTGCCGTGAACTACCTCGTCGTGGGAATAAGGAAGAATGAAAAGGTCATTATAGAAATAACTCATGGAGAAAGTCATTTTATTGTGATGATTTCTGCGTTCAAAAGGCGGAGTCTTTATATAATTGATGGTATCGTTCATGAAGCCCAGATCCCATTTATAGTCAAAGCCAAGACCGCCGAACTCAACAGGGGCAGTTACCTTTGTGTAGTTTGTGGAATCTTCTGCGAAAAGCATAACGTCAGGGTGCATTTTCTGAATGGTGTAATTAGTGTTCTTCAAGAACCATATACCGCTGTCGTTCACTGCGTCATCAGTGTGGCCGTGACGATATATAAGGTTTGCAACTGCGTCATATCTCAATCCGTCAACATGATATTTTTCTATCCAGAAATTAACTGAGGATTTTACAAAGCTAAGCACATGAGGCTTTGTGTAGTCAAACAGGGCAGTACCCCACTCGGAGTATCTGTCATACTCATTGTCGCTTTCAAAGAGGAAGCTTCCGTCATATATGTGCAGGGCATAGAAATCACGGACAAAATGTACGGGTACAAAGTCCAGAATAATGCCGATATTTTCCGCATGACAAGCGTCTATGAACTTCATAAGCCCTCTGGGGTCGCCGTAACGGCTGGTTGCGGAGAAATATCCCGACACCTGATAGCCCCATGAGCCGTCATAAGGATATTCCGTCAGTGGCAGAAGCTCGATATGGGTATAGCCCATTTCCTTTACATAAGGTATGAGCAGGTCTATCATTTCTTCATAGGTGTAAAAGCGGTCGGTTTCTTCTTTTCCCTCTTTTATGCGCCACGAGCCGAAATGCACCTCATATATGTTCATAGGCTTTTCATAGCATTTGTCACGCTTTGAGAGCCATTCTTGGTCATTCCAGTTATAGCTGTCGATATCATACACCACAGACGCATTTTTCGGTCTTACCTCGCTGTACACCGCAAATGGGTCTGAGCGGTAGTGCTTTTCAAGAGTAGGCGTTGTGATAACATACTGATAAATGTCACCCTCTTTTGCAGGGTGTTCAACGCTCCATACCCCACGTTCATCGCATTCCATAGGGATAATATCTCCATTCAGGCAAAGCTCTACCTTTCTTGCATGGGGCGCATAGGTGGAAAATCTTATGCCGTTCTCTATTTTTACTGCCCCCAGGGCTTCATACGCTCTACAGCTTTGACCATTTATAAATTCTGTGATGATATTGTTTTTCATGCCGTTTCCCCCTGTGAAAAATATGATAATGATAAAATATTTATAAAAAGTTATTGAAATTTCATAAATTTATGATATAATGAAAGTTGGCGCGAATTGTCTGCTTTTTTGACATTAATCCAGCTTAGTCTGATTTTTCCTCAAAAAAGACCTTTTGTCGTTATGAATCTGAAAGGAATGTAGTTAAATGTCAAGCTCTGCGATAACCAAAAGTGCTTTGTGTGATTCACTGAAAAAACTCTGCGAGCAAAAACCCTTTGATAAAATATCCATATCCGATATAACAGGTGAGTGCGGTCTTAACCGCCAGTCTTTTTATTACCATTTTCAGGATAAATATGAGCTTTTGAGCTATATATATCTTCACGAGCTTTTCGCTGACATCACCAAAGGCGTAAACTACGACAACTGGTATGAGCGTCTTGAAGGATTTCTCGTAAATATGCTCAAAGACAAGCGCTTTTACTCAAACACGCTAAAAAGCAACGAAAAGATATTCGAGCATTATCTTTTCAGAAGTATGCACAAGCTGTTCATCAGATTTTTCTATCACGCTGTTGCTATAACCAGAAAGCGTTCCGATAAGGCGAAGTTCTTTGCCGATTTTTATTCTCATGGCTATTGCGGAATAATAATAGATTGGGCAACGGGCGGAATGAGAGAAACTCCACATGACGTAATGCTGAAAATGCGTGAGCTTGCATACGAAAATGTTACCATTGGTGAGGGATTCAGACAGAACCTTTGACAAAAGTCACACAATCACTTTGTTATTTTATCATATTTTATGTAATAAGTGAATAGACAAACCCAAACATACGACAAAAAAAGCGACAGATCCAGATTTCTGTCGCTTTTATTTTTTTCCTACTTTGAAGCTTTTGATTTTCTTCTGTCAATAATAACGAATGCTATGAATATCAGCAAGCCTGCCCCTGAGAGAACTATGCCCTCGTGGAGCAACGGTGCGGTAAAGGTTATCTTTATGCTGTGGCTGCCCTTTGGTATCTTGAAGCCAAGGAATGCAGTGTCGGTCTTTTCACACTGCACCTCTTTGCCGTCGATCTCAGCGGTGAAACCGTCGGTATACGGAATGGAAATAGTGAAATAGCCGTCATTTTTAACGTCTATAGTGCCGTTTATCACATCTCCGTGAGAGGTCTTCTTGTCTATCATGAACGGGTCAACGTCACGCACAAGGCTGTCTTTGTCGATGACATAACAGCGAACGTTGGTTATCTCATACTTGCCGTCAGAGAAATTCACCTTAACGCTGTCTGCGCTATAGTCCTGACCTGTGGTTATGACATATTCAAAACGTCTGTTATTATTGTAATACTTCCAATCAGGTGCAGTGAGCTTGTTTTTATTGCCGTTTATGGACACCCAAGCGTCCTTTCTGCCACCCTTTATATCGTTGTTCACATTGAAAGATACAAACATTATCTCATTGTTCGTGAGCGTTTCGGGAAGCGTTATCTCCTGAGTGAAAGGCTTTTTAGCGTCAATGGTGTATTTTCCCCATTCACGCTTTATCTGGTCGCACTCTGTAAAGTTGATGGAGCGTACCTTTTTGATATCAGATGAAAATGACTTTTCCGTCTTATCCTCAACTATTATATTATTGAAAAGAGCTTCCACTGAGTAAGGATAATTCAGGGAATTATATTCTTTTCTGCCGATAAGAGCATTGGTAGCATATCCGAAAGGCAGAACGTCATTGTTTTCATAAAGTGAAAGGCTTCCGCTCTCTTTTATCTTCTTGTAGCCTGACACTGCCTTTACCGGGTCGTCAGTGATAAGATATCTGTTTGAAAAATACATATCAGCAATAAGGCTTCGTGTCTGAGTGGTCAGGGAAGTGTTGCGGTATGAATTTTCGTTGTATATCTCGCTGTAATAAAATTTGTTGTAATCTTTATTGTGCAGTGAGGAATATATTGACATGGTGTAATAATCTGCATTATATATCATGTTCACTGTGTTCACTTCGTCAACGCAGTTTGAAGTCCTCGATATCTCCTCTTGCGAGCCGACATAATCTGCAAGTGTATTCATATCACTGCTGTTATCATATTCAAGCTCTCTTAAAGGCACAAGCTCGTCTGCAAAGTTTGCATATACTGTGGATACCACGAGGCAAAGGGACATTCCTATATTAAGTATGAACTCTTTTTTGCAACGTCTGTATACAAACAGGCTCGACATAAGCACAACAAAGTCAAGGATAATATAAAACTCCACTTTTTTGGTGGTCTTGAACCAGAAAACTCCTGCCAATGCAACTAAAAGGGTTATCACTGCAAGTGGTTTAAGCTTTAGCTTTCCTCTAATTATATCAAAATAGGTGTGTCCGAAAAGGAGCATACCAAGAGGAAGGAAAGGTATAAGAACTTTCGGGTCAACATACAGTGTGCCGTTTAACATATAGACTATTATAGGGCAGGTGGCTATTACCATCATAACGATCCCAAGAAATCTTCTATAGCGTTGTTTTGAGAACACCGCCGATATTATGCTAAGCACTGTGAAAAGGCAAAGCCCCATTGAATAGTGATAATAGAGCAGGAATTTCAAGTTTACGCCTGGTATGAACGACTTGAGATCAACATGGCTGTTGCCTGCCTCTCTGCCTGAGAGCATACAGTGCAGTGTCGGCAGGATAAGCACGCACGCCATTATCACTGCTAGGATAAGCCTGAAAGCGAATGCTGTTCCGTCTTTGCAGAACTTCTTGAAAGTTGGCTTTTCATTTATTTTCAGCCAGCGGTAAACGCCATACACTGCCATTGCCGCAAGACCCGACACAGCAAAGAAATAGCTTGTCATGAGCATCAAAAATGCCCAAAGCGTCACCATGTATTTTCTCTTGCCCTCAAAATAATCCTCGATAGCCATAAAACCTAAAAGCAGGAACGGCATATAATTCACGAACATTATGTGCCTGTGACTGTGGAAGATAAGGGGCGCTGAAAAGAGAAACACAAAGCTCAGTGCAAACGCTGTGTTGTCTGTGAATTTCTGCCGCATCCATATATAGAATATCCACAGGCTTGCTATAATGCCTATTATGGATACTATCTGTATATAGGTGGACATTTTCACAAAGGGCAGAAGATAAGAAAAAAGTATTATAGGCGAATAAAGCCCATAATATGACAGATTATAGATGTTCTCACCACAACCTATGTTCGGAGCAAAGGAGGGAAAAAAGTCCCCTGTTTTGTAAAAGAGCTTTCTGAAATAATCAGGGATAGCATAGTGCTGTCCGCCCCAATCAAGCTCAGAGCCATAGGCGTATTTAAACCTTGTGAGTGCAAGGACAAACAGAAGATATACCCCCGTAAGCACACAAAGATGTATTATATTTTTCTTACTGAGCTTCATTCACAGCCACTCCCAGCGCAGTTGCAGTTTGTTTTTTCATTTCAGGGTGTTCGCTGTAGCGTTTATACAGCGTCCAATCCTCATAATAAGCCATATGCCACAGCTTGTCTACAGTTTTCTCCTGAGAGGTATACATATCCGCAAGCTTTTTCTTGAACTCGTATCTCTCTTTTGATATCTTTGGCAAAGTGTTGCCCACCACTTTCAGACGGCTAGCCTTGTAATACTTGCCAAAGCAGTAAAGGTCGCACTGGATATCGTTTTTATCGTATATCTCAGTGACGTAATTATGCACGTTTACATGGTGGATATGACCATATTCGCCTTTTTGATTATGCACAGCTATAAGCTTCCAATCCTTGCAGGTCATTATCTTTTCAAGGTCAGATTCGATACCGTCCTTAACAAGCGCCCAATCGTCACGCTTACCCCTGACTTTATCAGGATATTCAAGCATTATACACTCGTTGCCCGAGGCAGTCACCACGTCCTTGAACTCCTGAGAACGCACCTTATTTCTTCCGTTTGTTACACACACAACAAGATAGCCTTTATCATAAAGATGTCCTCCGCCCCAAAGCACTTCGTCATCAGGGTGAGCCACTATCATAAGCTTATCAGCCTTTGATGATGAAGCAAGCTGTAACTGTATAGCGGATATAGGCGTAACGTCATAAGCCTGATTGATCGTATCTCTTATATGCCTTTTGTAGCCTAAAAACCACAGTGTGCCTATAAAAATGACTATTGCCAGAATTATTGCTGTTTCCTTTATATGCCGTCTTGTAAATCTGAGCATAAAAATGCCCGCACCCTTGCAGGATCTCTTCTGCGAGATACGGGCGTTCACCTCTTTCTTTATTACTTGTTGTTCACATAGTCTATAAATCTTTCAAATGCAGCTTTTCCGTCTTTGTTTCTCTTATAAACGCCTGCATGTTCAAGCACCTTTGCGAACACGATGCCTATTTCTTTCTGCAAGACCTCATGAACGTTCTCGGCTGTTATATTGTTTTTCTTTGATATCTCCTCAGCCCAATCAGCGTGCTTTTCTATCAGCTTGTCACGGCGTACACCCTCTGTTCCCTCTGTGACCAGAACCTGAGCAAGCTTCTCCATTTCGCCTTTAAGTCTTGACGGAAGCACTGCAAGACCCATTACTTCGATAAGACCGATATTTTCTTTCTTTATATGATGAAGCTCCTGATGGGGGTGATAAACGCCAAGAGGATATTCCTCGGTTGTGATGTTGTTTCTAAGCACAAGGTCAAGCTCATATCTGCCGTTTCTCATTCTTGCGATAGGGGTGATAGTGTTGTGCGGCTCACCTTCAGTTTCAGCGTAAATGAACGCTTCTTCGTCGGTGTAGCCCCTCCAGGCTTTGAGTATCTTGTCAGCAAGGTCAACGAGAGCGTTTTTGTCCTCGCTGTTTATTCTGATAACTGACATAGGCCATTTAACGATGCCAGCGTCAACGTTCTCAAAGCCCTTGAAAACTATCTTTTCTTCAACAGGGGCTTTCGCCATTGCAAAAGTATAATGACCACCCTGAAAATGTTCGTGCGAAAGGATAGATCCGCCAACGATAGGCAGGTCAGCGTTTGAACCTATGAAATAGTGCGGAAACTGTCTAACAAAGTCGAAAAGCTTCTCAAATGCCGAACGGTCTATTACCATAGGCGTATGCTTCTTATTGAAAAGGATACAATGCTCGTTGTAATAAACATATGGGGAATACTGAAGTCCCCAGTCTGTGCCGTTTATTTTAAGGGATATAACACGGTGGTTCTGTCTTGCAGGGGAGTTCACTCGTCCTGCATATCCCACGTTCTCATAGCACAGCAGGCACTTAGGATATCCCGACTGCTTTGCAAGCTTTGCCGCCGCAATGGCTTTCGGGTCTTTTTCAGGCTTGGAAAGATTGATAGTTATATCAAGGTCGCCGTACTCTGTTGGAGCTATCCAGCGCATATCCTTCTTTACTCTGTATCTTCTTATGTAGTCCGTGTCCTGCGAAAGCTTGTAGAAATAGTCAGTTGCGACCTTTGCAGACTGGTGGTTGTAAAGTCCCCAGAACTTTGTGTCTACCTCTGACGGTCTTGGAGTAAGAAGCCCCATGAGTTTTGTGTCGAAAAGATCTCTGTATACAATAGAATTTTCTGTAAGGCCCTTTTCCACAGCGTAATCGAGAAGCTCTTTGAGAGTGCTTTCAAGATCAACGTTAGAAAACTCCTCCTCTGGTTCGTCATATTCCTCAAGGTCAAGGGCTTCAAGAAGCCTGTTTGTGGTATAAACTCTGTCGCTCTCCTCAATAAGTCCGCTTTCCAGACCATATGTTACAAGCTTTTTAATGCTTTCAAATATCATGTTATAGATCCCCTTTTGTACAAAAGTATGAGGAGGAACCCCCTCAGCCAGCATCTATTATTATAGACCATTGCTTATTCTTTGTCAACCGACAGACAGGCTAATTAAGATACTTTTAAGCATTTGAAAAGCGTAATAAGAATATTTTAAGATTATTTTGCAGGGGACGCCAGCCCCTACATTGAAGTTAGGGAAAACGATTTAGCACCGAATATTAACAAATTGTTAAATTGGCAATTGTCCTATTGACAAAAGCGGGAAGTATGGGTATAATAAAAACAATATGACAAAGGCGTTGACAGGAACAAAAGCAAAGTTCTGACATTACAGAGAGCCGTCGGTGGGTGCAAGACGGTATGCGAAATTTGTGATAACTCGTCCCCGAGCCTGAACGGTGAAATCTTATTAGCCGCTCACGGGTTCTCCCGTTATAGAGATACGCATTGATAGATGCGGCTGAGATATGCGGTTTGAGCCGTATATGAATGAGAGTGGTAACACGGCAAAGCTCGTCTCTCCTTTTTGGTAGGAGTGGCGATTTTTTTATGCCCTTTTCCACATCACTATCAAAATTATTATCGGCTTTATATTTATAAGGAGGATCTGACATGAAAAACGTAGAAAAGTATGAGAGAGGCTATTATATGCCTCCTGTAAAGTGCATGAAGTGGGCTGAAAAAGAGTATGTTGACCACGCTCCTGCATGGTGTTCTGTTGACCTGAGAGATGGAAATCAGGCTCTTATCATTCCTATGAGCCTTGAAGAAAAGCTGGAGTTTTTCACAAAGCTTGTTGAGATAGGCTTTAAGGAGATAGAGATAGGTTTCCCTGCCGCTTCTGAAACAGAGTATGAGTTCTGCCGCACACTTATCGAGAAGAACATGATACCTGACGACGTTACAATTCAGGTACTTACACAGTCAAGAGAGCATATCATAAAGAAAACATTTGAAGCTATCGACGGCGCAAAGAACGCTGTTGTTCATCTTTACAACTCAACATCTGTTGCACAGAGAGAGCAGGTTTTCCGCAAGTCTAAGGAAGAGATAATCAAGATAGCTACGGACGGCGCAAAGCTCTGCAACGAGTATAAAAAGCACGCAAAGGGTCATATCGTTTTCGAGTATTCTCCTGAGAGCTTCACAGGCACAGAGCCTGAGTTTGCAAGAGATATCTGCAACGCTGTTATCGACATTTGGCAGCCTACACCTGAGAACAAAGTCATCATCAATCTGCCTGTAACAGTTGAAATGTCAATGCCTCATGTTTATGCTCAGCAGGTAGAGTATATGTGCGACACTCTCCACAACAGAGAGAACGTTATAGTTTCACTTCACCCACATAATGACAGAGGCTGTGCAGTGGCAGACTGTGAAATGGGTCTGCTTGCAGGCGCTGACAGAATAGAGGGTACTTGCTTCGGCAATGGTGAGAGAACAGGCAATGCTGATATCGTTACTATCGCACTTAATATGTACACTCACGGAGTTGACCCTAAGCTGGACTTCTCAGATATGCCTGCACTGGTAGAGCTTTATGAGAGAGTAACAAGAATGAAGGTTTATGACAGAAGCCCATATTCAGGCGCACTTGTATTCGCTGCATTCTCAGGCTCACATCAGGACGCTATCGCAAAGGGCATGAACTGGAGAAAAGAGAAGAGCTGTGACAAGTGGACAGTTCCTTATCTTCCTATTGATCCGCATGACGTTGGCAGAGAGTATGACGGTGACGTTATCAGAATAAACTCGCAATCAGGCAAGGGCGGAATAGGCTTTATCCTCCAAAATCAGTTCGGCTACGATCTTCCAAAGAAGATGAGAGAGGACTTTGGCTACAAGGTAAAGGCTGTTTCAGACCACAAGCACAAAGAGCTTATGCCTGATGAGGTCTACAAGATATTCAAGGACGAGTACCTCAACAAGTGCGCACCTGTTGACATTCCTGAAGCACACTATGTTCAGAAGCAGAACGGCACTATCTGTGCCGCTATCACAGCTTCAGTAAACGGCGTAACAAACGATCATACAGCAGAGGGCAACGGACGTCTTGACGCTGTGGCAAATGCTATCAAGCAGGCTTTGAACTTTGATTTTACCGTAGAAACATACACAGAACACGCTCTTGAAAGAAAGTCAACATCTGAGGCTGTTTCGTATGTTGGAATTTCCTGCGGTGATAAGATGTATTGGGGCGTCGGCAGACACTCAGATATCATCGTATCTTCTATCAAGGGTCTTGTTTCAGCTATCAACAACGCTTTTGCAGATAAGAAGTAATGAATAAAAATTTAAGGCGCTGTAAAAAAAAGCGCAACAAAGCCCGTGGATTTCCTCGATATGGAAGCCCACGGGCTTTAATATATCACA